>NZ_LZMK01000304.1:0-6192 GCF_001665865.1 Nocardia sp. 852002-20019_SCH5090214
GTGCGGGGCCTCGAACGACCAAGGCCTGGTTGGGGTTTCGACGACGGATATCCGCCACGACCCCCCCCCCGGCTGGGGCCGTCCTCTATTTCCGGACCGTCCAGCTGTTACTCGGCGTGCAGTGTTTGTCCACAGCCCGCGAGTTGTCCACATTCGGCGTTGGGGCCCTGGTTCGCCCTGCCGATCCGGGTGAGGCTGGCTGACATGAATTCCGTTGCAGCAGTTCCTCCTCCGGCACTGGTGCTGGTCGGTGACCACCGGCTACGCGACGAGGTGCGTCGCATAGCGGCCGCCGCCGACCGTGGCCTGGACGAACGGTCCATGCCTGTCGGCAGGCATGCCTGGGCCGCGGCCGCGCTGGTGATCATCGATCTCGCGGCGGCGCGTACCTGTGCGGCCGCCGGATATCCGCGGCGCTCGGGCGTCGTGCTGGTCGGCAGCGGTGAACCGGATCTCGACCATTGGCAGGCCGCCGCGGCGGTCGGAGCCGAGCAGGTCATCGCGTTGCCGAGCGCTACCGAAACACTGATCGAGGCCTTCGCCGCCTACGCCTGGCGCGATCCTGGGGACGGACTCGTCCTGGCCGTCGTTGGCGCAGGGGGCGGTGCCGGGGCCTCGGTCTTCGCCGCGACGCTGGCCCTGGCCGCCGCGGCCCGGCGATTCCGGCCGCACATTCTGCTCATCGACGGCGACCCGCTCGGCGGTGGCATCGATCTGCTGCTGGGTATCGAGTCGGTGCCCGGTCTGCGCTGGCCCGAACTTTCCGTCGAGGACGGCCGGGTGGCCGCGCAAGCCCTGCACGACGCTTTACCCGCCGCCGCACCGGGACTCGGCGTACTGGCCTGCAGCAGACCGGCCGGCTCCGGACCGGACGATATCGGCATCGGCGCGGCCCGCGCCGTCGTCGAGGCCGGCCGCGGCGCCGGCGATCTGGTGGTGTGCGATATCTCCGGCAGTCGGGGCCCGCATACCGATCACCTCCTCGATGCCGCCGATCTCGTCGTCTTCGTGGTGCCGGCCCGGTTGCGTGCGGTGGCCGCCGCGGGGGCGGTCGTGGCGGATATCCGTCGTCGAAACCCCAACCAGGCCTTGGTCGTTCGAGGCCCCGCACCGGGCGGGCTGCGCGGTCGCGATATCGCGGAGGCATTGGGGCTGCCCCTGCTGGCCGCCATGCGCGCCCAACCCGGACTCGCGGCCGAACTGGAACGCGGTGGACTGACGCTCGGCCGCGGGCCGCTCGCGGCGGGAGCGGAGTCGGTGCTGTCCGCATTGCCGGAGGGGGCTCGATGAGCGGGGTGGTGAGTGCCGAACTCCTGGACCGGGTTCGGGAGCGACTGGCCGCCCAGCCGGGTGAACACGATCCGGCCCGCCTGGCCGCCGCCATCCGCGCCGAAGCCGGCCGAGTCCTCGGCGATACGGACCTGCTGCGCGCATTGCGCCTGCTGCAGACGGAGATGACCGGGGCGGGCGCGCTGGAACCGTTGCTGCACGACGCCCTGGTCTCGGATGTGCTGGTGACCGCGCCCGATGCGGTGTGGATCGATCGCGGTAGCGGTCTGGAGCGCACCTCGATCCGCTTCCCTGACGAAGCGGCCGTGCGGCGCCTGGCTCAGCGCCTGGCGCTCGCCGCCGGCCGCCGGCTCGACGATGCGCAACCGTGGGTGGACGGGCGGCTGCCGGAATACGAGCGAGCGCCCGGCGAGAGCTTCGGCGTGCGGCTGCACGCGGTCCTCGCGCCCATCGCACAGGGCGGAACGTGTATCTCGCTGCGGGTACTGCGCCCGGTCGGCCACAGCCTGCGCGGACTGACCACCTCGGGAACGCTCACACCGGAGTCGGAACTGCTGCTGGAGAGGATCATCCGCGCACGGCTCGCCTTCCTCGTGGTCGGCGGCACCGGCGCTGGAAAGACCACGTTGCTGTCGGCTCTGCTGGCGCACGTCGACCCCGCCGAACGCATCGTGTGCGTCGAGGATGCCGCCGAACTGTCGCCGCCGCATCCGCATGTCGTCCGGCTGGTCGCGCGTATCGCCAATGTGGAGGGCGCGGGTGCCATCACGGTCCGGGACCTGGTCCGTCAGGCGCTGCGGATGCGGCCGGATCGGATCGTCATCGGAGAGGTGCGCGGGGCCGAGGTGGTGGACCTGCTCACCGCACTGAACACCGGACACGACGGAGGCGCCGGGACGGTGCATGCGAACTCGCCACGGGAGGTGCCCGCTCGTCTGGAAGCCCTTGCGGCACTGGGCGGAATGGGGCGGGCAGGGCTGCACAGTCAGCTCGCCGCGGCCGTCCAGGTCGTGCTCGCGATGCGGCGCCGCCCCGACGGTGGGCGAGTCCTGCAGGAAATCGGGCTGGTGACCCGCGAAGGGGAGGCGGGTGTGCGCATCGAGACGGCCTGGTCCGTGGATCCCGTTGCGGCACCGGCGAACACCGCACTCCAGCGGTTGCTGAACGAGCGGTTGCGGCAATGACCCTGAGCTTGCTGTGCGGCGCCGCAGCGCTGCTGCTCCTGCCGACCACGCCCCGGCGGCACCGACTGCGTGTGCTGTGCGGACGACCGGAGGAAACGCGAAACAACCCGAGCCGCTGGATTATTCGCGGCGTGGCTGCTTCGGCGGTGGGGGCGGCGGTCGTCTTCGGTCCCGGGTCCGCGGGTGCGACCGCGGTGCTCGTCACCACGCTGACCGTGCGTTCGAAGAACCGCCGCGAGGAACGCCGCCACGACGACGAATGCCGGAAACTGCTGGAAGGGCTGGAAGTGGTGATCGGTGAACTGCGCACCGGCGCGCATCCCAGCGCTGCCGCCGCCGTCGCGGCCGCGGAGATCGGTGGAGCGGCCGGAGCGGCCTTCGCGGTGAGCGCCGCGCGGGCCAGGCTCGGCGGTTCGGCCGCGGACGGATTGCGCGGACGTCCCTGCGCCGTCACGACCGAACTGGATCGCGTCGCGGCTGCGTGGGAGGTGGCCGAGCGGCACGGCCTGGCATTGGCCGAACTGTTGAGTGCGGCCCGCGACGACCTCGCCGGGCGAATGCGGTTCAGCGAGCGCACGACCGCCGCCCTGGCGGGTGCGCGGGCCAGCGCCGCGGTGCTGGCCGGACTCCCGCTCCTCGGCATCGCGCTCGGACAGCTGATGGGCGCCCATCCCCTGCAGGTGCTGATGAGCCGAGGGGTCGGAACCATCGTCTTTCCGCTCGGCGCCGGGCTCATCGGTGTGGGATTGCTGTGGGCGGATGCCATCACGCGACGGGTATCGGTATGAACGGTCTGTCGATGGCACTGCTCTGTTCCGGTGCCGCGCTGCTCGCCCTTCCGGGCCGAGTCACATCGGTTGCCCGCCTCCGTGCGTCCCACGGCGTCGCTCCGGTGCCGCGGAACGTTCCGCGCCCGGCCACCGGCGACCCCTTGGCGGTGGCCTCGGCCCTGGATCTGCTCGCCGCGTGTCTGCGGGCGGGACTGCCGACCGCCACGGCGGCCCGCGCGGTTTCCTCGACCGCCCCGGAACCCTTCGCGTCGGCGCTGCGGCGGGCGGCGGAACTGCTGGCGCTCGGCGCGGACCCGGTTTCCGCCTGGGAGCGCGCGGCCAGGGAAGCACCCGTCGCGGAGATGTACGCGCTCGCCCGGCTGGTGCGCCGTTCGGCCCGCTCCGGTGCGGCCCTGACCGGGGCGGTCTCCGAACTCGCGGACAAGTGCCGCGCGGCGGTCGAGGATGCGGCCGCCGCGCGGGCGGAACGCGCGGGCGTGCTCATCAGCGGCCCGCTCGGGCTGTGCTTCCTGCCGGCCTTCGTCTGCCTCGGCATCGTCCCGGTGGTCGCCGGACTGGCCGGTCGAGTACTGGGCGGTGGGTTGTGGTGACCACACCAGAGATTCGGTGCGGATCCGCCGCGCCGACCGTAGAGAAAGGGGAGACCGATGCTGGCGGCAACGCAATCGGTTGCGCGAGAACTACGTTCGCGGCTGATCCAGGTACTGGTGACCGACGACGGGATGAGTACCGCCGAATACGCCATCGGCACGATCGCCGCAGCGGCGTTCGGAGCGGTGCTCTACACCGTGGTCACCGGCGATTCCATCGTGAACGCGCTGACCAAGATCATCGACAGGGCGCTGAACACCACCGTATGAGGTTCGCTCGTCCGGGCGAACGGGGTGCGGTCACGGTCGAGGCGGCGATTGCGCTGGCGGCCGTGATAGTGGTCGTCGTGCTCTGTCTGGGGGCGTTGCTGGCGGCGTCGATGCAGATCCGCTGTATCGACGCCGCTCGCGAAGCGGCACGTCTCGCCGCGCGAGGTGCGGAGGCGGAAGCTCTGCCGGCAGCGCAGCGGGTGGCGCCGCCCGGCGCCGATATCGAGTTGCGCGCGGAGGGCGACCGGATCGTGGCCACGGTTCGGGCGCGGGCGCCGCTGCTCCCGATGCTGCGGTTACGGGCCGAAGCGGTAGCGGTACGCGAACCGGGCGAGCCGCAATGACACCGGCCACAGTGCCCGCCGCGTGCCGCGGTCGCGGATGCGACGGCGGTGCCACCGTCACGGCATGTCTGGCACTCACCGCGCTGCTACTGGTGACGGTGGTGATCGTGCAGTTCGCGGCAGTGGTCTGCGCACGCCATCGAGCGCAGAGCGCGGCCGATTCGGCGGCATTGGCCGCAGCGGGCGCACTGGATTCCGGCGCTGAGGCGGCCTGCGATCGAGCGGATTCGGTGGTGCGGCAAATGCGGATGCGGGTACGGACGTGTTCGGTCCGGGATTGGGATGTGACGGTAACGGTCGATGGTTCGGTGACGCTCGCTCTTTTGGGCAAGCGATCAGTTGTGGCGGTCGCGCGCGCCGGTCCGGTGAGTGCGGGAAAACGATCATGAATACCGGACGGTTGGTGTGAGAAAGAATGGGTGACCGGAGCCACACCACACTGCCGTAAGTGCGGTGGATTTCCCATTCGGTCGGCATTCAATTCCGGCGGCGCAATTGTGCAAGCATTCGACGCTGCGGGATTCCGATAAATGCACACATGTGAATGCCCACATGGCCGTTATTCGCTAGGGCAATGTGCCGGTTAACATGATCGACTTCCTTTTTATTCCCGGTCGCGCCGTAGGCCTCGATGGCGCCAGGCAGTCCGTGGGACCGGGAAGCGACGACGTCTACCGACGGTGTCCGCATCGTCACGAAACGGATTCGGGCAGGTCATGGCCCGAAATGTTGTCCATGCGGGTCAGCTCGGCGCATCGTCGGGCAGATCGGCGAGGACGGCCGTCAGCAGCGCGGCCGCACCCTCCTTGTCCAGCGGGGAATTCCCGTTGCCGCATTTGGGGGATTGGACGCACGAGGGGCAGCCTTGCGGGCACGAACAGGAGGTGATGGCCGCCCGCGTCGCCGCCAACCAGGTCCGCAGGCGGGTGAACCCGCGCTCGGCGAAGCCGGCCCCGCCCCGATGGCCGTCGTAGACGAAGACGGTAGGTAGCCCGGTATCGGGGTGCTCGGCGATGGAAACGCCGCCCACATCCCAGCGGTCGCAGCTCGCGACCAGGGGCAACATCCCGATCGCCGCATGTTCGGCGGCGTGCAGGGCACCGGGTACGCGGCGCGGCTCGATCCCCGCCGCGGCCAGCAGGCGCGGTGTGACGGTGTAGAGCACGGCCTGGGTCGGCAGTGTCTGCTCCGGCATATCGAGTTCGACGAGGTCGAGAACCTCTCCACTGGGAAGCGTGCGCAGATACCCGACCACCTGGCGGGTCACCCGGACCCTGGCCAGGGCGGCGGTGACGTGCCCGTACACCCGCTCGTGCGTGCGCTCGTCGATCGCCACCGAGGTGACCATGCGGGCGCTGGTGGTCCATCCGGGCTGCTCGGCGTGGACGAAGGCGACGCCGGCCTCGAGATCCAGTTCGTCGACCACGTAGGTCTCGCCCTGATGCAGGTGGACCGCCCCGGCGTGCAGCGTCGCGGGAGCCCGGCCGGAATCCGCGCTGCCCAGTAGACGGCCGCTGGTCGCGTCCACGATGGCGATCTGGGAGCCGATGCCGCCGCGCACATCCACGTCGTCGTGTGGGTAGGCGCTCGACGTCGGATACCAGCGAGCCTGACCCCCGCCGTTCTCCCGGCGCTTGATCAGGCCCTGCGCGGCAAGATCGGCGGCCACGTCCCGGACGCCGAGGTCGTCGATCTCGGCGTCGGTCAGGGGGTGTTCGCAGGC
>NZ_LZMK01000305.1:0-1404 GCF_001665865.1 Nocardia sp. 852002-20019_SCH5090214
ATCCGGGAGCAGATGGCCGAAACCGCCGCCCACGAAGCAGAACTCGCACTCAACCCGCCCGTCGCCCTCGTGGAGCCCGAGCCCGAACCGCAGCAGGAATCGGCGCCGGCCGAGGAGCCGCAGCGGCTCTACGCCAGCGTGTACGAGTTCGTCGAGGACTACGTAGCCCAGGTCTACCGCCGTGAAGTCACCGGACGCAGCTCCGACCGGACACGCCGCTGGTGCCCGCAGTGGTGGCGCCACGGCGAGGCCCGCGGCCGCCTCAAGGCGCTGTGGATGGCGTTCGAGTCGCTGCGCCAGGGCGAGACCGTGGAACAGAGCGTTTTCTGGATCAACCACTTCACCCCGCACATGAACGCGCTCTTCGACACCGAGGGCCCGTTCAAGTTCTGCTCGGCGGTCGACGGCCACCAGACCCAGAACGCCCTCGTGGCGCTGCCTGTGGTCCCGTGGCCCGGCGACGACGAGGACGCCGACCAGCCCGGACCGGTCCATCCGTCCGGGCTGGTGTTGCCCCAGCACGGGACCGTGCACCACCGGCGCGTGGTCCAGACGACGAAATTCCCGTGATGTCCGCGCCGGCAAGACAATCCGCGGCCGCGTCCCACGACCGCGCCAGCCTCGCCCGCGTCACCGAGGCCTTGGAGAAGGTCGTCGGACCGGGACGCGATTCGGGGACATGGATCAAGTACTGCTGCCCGGTCCACGAGGGCGACGGCCGCGGGCACTCACCGAGCTTGGGTGTGAAGTATCTGCCCGACGTCGGCCGGACCAAGGTGGAGTGTTTCGCGGACTGCTCCGACGAGCTGGTCCTGGACGCGATCGGCCTGCAGGTCCGCGACCTCTACGACAAGCCACTGCACCGGGGCGGCCGGGCCCGCCACGGCGCGCCCCGGCCGCGCACCCCCCAGCGGCAGATCTCCCCGGCCGATCGGGCGATCGAAGCGGCCGGAATGCCGTTGGTGAAGCCGAAGAAGGACTACGGCCGCCCCATCGGGCCCGCCCGCACGGTGGCCAGCTACCACTATCACGGCCCGGACGGGCAGGTCGTCGGTGAGGTCGTGCGCAAGCACGTCCCCCGCGAGCACGGCCTGAAAAAGGAGTTCTTCCAGCGGTATTGGGACGCTCGGACAGGCCGGATGGAAGCGGGCGGTTTCGCGCCGGTCCCGTACCGGCTGCCCGAGGTCCTCGAAGCCATCGCCGACGGTCGAACGATCTACATCCCCGAGGGGGAGAAGGACGTCGACGCCGCCTGGCGCTCCGGAGTCCCGGCCACCTGCAACGCCGCCGGCGCGAGCAAGTGGAAGCCCGAACACGCCCAATGGCTCAAAGGTGCTCGGCGCGTGGTGGTCATCGCCGACCGCGATGCCCCCGGCTACCGCCACGCCTACCGGGTCGCCGAGT
>NZ_LZMK01000306.1:0-18508 GCF_001665865.1 Nocardia sp. 852002-20019_SCH5090214
GCTGGTGCGGCGAAATCTGCGTGCGCACGCCGGACGGGCTGCGCACGTTGATGATGGCGACACGCAACTCCGCCGCCGATCCCTACCTGTGGCGCGGCATTCTGGCCGATGTCACCGACAGCGTTGCGCCGCAACCCAAGTCGTTCGAGGCGGCCACGGTCGAGACGCTGGTCAGCCGCAATCCCGGAATGTATCTGGCGGCGGAGTTGCGTGTCGCCATCATCAACGTGCGCAGCCCGTCCGGCGTGCGCACGCAGATTTCGCCGCACCAGCGCGATCCGGGTGTGGCGCGTGCCACGATCGCGGCCAGATCCAGGGCATCGTCGAAACGTTCGACATGTTCGAAGGATTCGGCTCCGATCCAGACGCTGCGCTTGCGGTCGAATGCCGGGCCCAGACCGGCGGAACGCACTTCCGTGCGCCGGGTGCGCGCGTCGAGCAGGTGGGTCGCGACCGGCGGCGGCGCGGGTGGCTCGCCGGGGCCCACCCACAGCTGCACCGCGTGCACCCGACCGTCGGGCCCGGTCAGCGCGATCGCGCAGGCGTGATGTCCGGACCAGGCATGTCGGGACTTCGGCAGCTGTCGCTCGACCCTCTCACCGCTCGCGGCGGCGGCGGTGAGGATCGGCATCAGCCGGGTGGGAACGGTGCGCGCCAACGACTTCCATCGCCGCGGTGCGGTGTCGACGGCCAGGACCGACCAGGTGGGGGGAATGTCGAGTGTTTCGATCAGCAACCAATGTCCGAGAATCACGAATTTCGCCCCCTCCTGATCGATCCGCGGCGCCCCGTCAGTCGCGGCCATCGGCCATAGCCGTCCAATATGGTGCTCGAAGATTTTCGCCCGGGGCACAGGGTATCGGTGCCGCCGGCGCGGTCGGCGAGCAGGCCGTCGCTGCGGCGAGGGTGCCGACTAGGCTGACGCCATGGACGATCCGCTGCGGTTGGAGGTCATCGTCGCCAGTGTGCGGCCCGAGCGGTTCGCGCCTGTGGTGGCCGACTGGTTCCTGCGGACGGCCCGCGCCGACGCCGGCCTCGACGTCGGGGTCGTCGATCTGGCAGACACCCCCCTGCCCACCGACCTGACGACGACGCCGCAGGTCGAGGCCTTCCGCGAGCGGATCGGCGCCGCGGACGGATTCGTCGCGGTCACCTCCGAGTACAACCACGGCTATCCCGCCTCGCTGAAGACGGCGCTCGACAGCGCCAAGCGCGAGTGGCGGGCCAAGCCGATCGGATTCGTCGGTTACGGCGGGCTGTCGGGCGGTCTGCGGGCTGTCGAGCAATTGCGCCAGGTAGTCGCGGAAATCCATATGGTGTCGATTCGCGAGACCGTGAGTTTCCACGAGGCCAAACGCAAATTCGACGCGGACGGCAACACCGCCGACGGGGCCGCTGTCGACGCCGCGCAGCGGCTCCTGCGGCAATGGGCTTGGTGGGCACGTCATTTGCGCACGGCCCGCAGAACCGATCCGTATCCGGGCTGAGCGGGCCGGGCCGCCGCGCCGACGTGAGCAGGTGCTCCGGACTCGGCCCCGGTGGGGCGAAATTACCCGTGCGCCTGCGCGACTCGCTGCCGGGGATCCGGCTGCGGCATCGGGCGGCGGCCCCGCGGGCTGCCGATATAGGTCGTCTCCCGGGGAATCGAGACCAGCGTCAGATCGACCTGAGTGGTTCCGGTCCGCATCACCACATGGTTGCCGATCGCGCCCGGCTGGTGGATCGACAGATCCGGATTGGTGGCCGGCCAGCCCATCGGATCGCCGGTGACGTAGATCGTGGTGACACCGGCGTGCGGTGCGGGCGCGAGCACACCGTCGACCACGGCCGCGGTGAATCCGGCATCGCTCTGATGGGTTTCCACCGCGATGGTGAGCCGCTCGGGATTGCCGATGGTGGTGACCAGCTGTTCCCACGCGTGCGGGCGATCGGTGCGGATGAGGATGCGCTCGCCGACGGCCAGTGCGCGGAACACCAGCTGCTGCGCCAGATACAGCTCGCCCGCCACGTAGACGGTCGAAATGCCTTGTCCGACAAGGCGAACCGCAACACCGTTGCCGTCCTCGTCGGAGCCGATCAGCTGACCGCAGCCGGAGGAGGGCAGATGCAGCACGCCCACCACGTCGATCGGGTACTGGCTCATCGGGACGGTGTCGTCCACGCCGGGAATCGCGATCGGCAGGTGGGCCAGCAGGCTCTGGCGATGCCGGCCGCTCAGCGACACCATGCCCTTGCGCTTGGTCTTCTCCGGCAGCTCCCGGGCGGTCAGTCGCCAGGCCGCGCCGATATTCACCGTCTCGGGCGAACTACCCGGCCGCAGGCGGACCGCCACGGTGGTTCCCCGCGACGGCGCGACCCACAGCTGAGCCAGCAGATCCGAGCCGAGCTGCTTGGGATCGACCGCCGCGCCGATGTTCACGCTGTTGCCCAGTTCCGCATAGCGCCAGCGATGGGTGAGCGCCCGCGGGTCGACACCGGCGCTGATCTGCCAGACGGCCTTGCGGATCTCCGGCGCGGTGAGCACGCGCGACGCGCAGTCGGCATCCTCGAGTGCGCGCACGATGCGCTGGGTGGCGATGGTGACCGCCCGGCCCGCGCCCTCCGTGCCGCCGCCGCGCCGGGCCGCGGCCTCCGGACAGGCCAGTGCGTCGAAACTGATTGCGAGCCAGACGGTTCGGTGTGCGGTCGCGGGCAGCGGACCGAGCAGCGATTCGTAGATCGGCCCCGCGGGCGTTCCGGAGCGGCTGCGGTGGCCGTGGCTGATGATGTCGATACCGGACAGCAGGATGTCGTGCTGGCTCAGGCACTGCGCCAGTTCGGGCAGCGGCAGCAGATGCGACGCGTGCACGGTGTTGCGGTCGATCCGGGTCAGACCGCCCTTGGGCGGCAGCACCTCGACGACGGCGACGACGCGGCTGCCCTCCCAGTACAGACCGAGCGAGCGGCCGTCCGGGCCGCGGAAATCGACTGTGTCACCGAGGTCGTAGTCCTGGCGGGTGACATAGCGCCACGCCGTCGCGATCCACGAGGCGAGGGTGCGCTTGCCGATCGGGACGAGCAGCACCAGGCCGGCCACGATCGCGGCACCCAGTGCGTACCAGCCGGGTACCCCCACCGCGAGCACGACGACGCCGACGAGCAGTCCCAGTAACTGTGCGGCCAGCAGATTCGGCAGCGAGATCCGTCCGAGGAGCGGGCGGCTGTTGGTGCCGCTGGATTCGGCCATCGTCGTCCCCCAAGTACCCGGTGTCGGCCGATTCCTCGATGGCCGAGCTGAACTTCAGTCCTGCTGAACTGTACTGTGTTGGGCGAACGCGAGCACTGTTCGGGGGAGGACTCATGCCTTCAAAGCCCACTACGCGCTGGCAGGTGAGCGGCTATCGCTTCCTGGTCAGGCGAATGGAGCACGCCCTGGTACGCCGGGACGTGCGGATGCTGCACGATCCGATGCGCTCGCAGTCGCGTGCCTATGCCGCCGGGCTGGTACTGGGAGTCGTCGCGCTGGCCGGCTGCGGCGTGCTCGCGCTGCTGCGGCCGCAGGGGTCGATCGGCGACAACAAGATCCTGCTGGGCAAGGATTCCGGCGCCGTCTACGCCGTCATCGACGGCGTCGTGCACCCGTCGCTGAACCTCGCGTCGGCGCGGCTCGCGGTCGGCGAACCCGCAAAAGCGGTGTCCATCAAGGAATCCGAGCTGTCGAAGAAGCCCCGGGGGGCGCTGATCGGCATTCCGGGCGCGCCGTCGTCGCTGAATTTCGACGGCAACGGCAAGGGGCGCGCATGGTCGATCTGCGACGAGCTGAAGAACGACGGCAGCCGCGAGCTGACCACCACCGTGCTCGCCGGCGATCCGTCGCTGGGTTCCAAGGCCACCAAGCTGGATTCGGGTAAGGCGCTGCTGGTGCAGGGTCGCGACGCCGCTTACCTGATCTACGACAATCAGCGGGCCCGGGTCGATATGAACGATCCGAAAGTGACCGAGGCGCTGAAGATCCGCGGGATGACTCCCCGCCCGATCAGTGCCGGTCTGCTGAACGCGGTGCCCGAGGTCCTGCCCATCACGCCGCCGAAAATCGTCGATCCCGGTGGCACCCCGGCGTATTCGCTGAGCAATCACCGCATCGGCGATGTGGTGCATGTCGACACCAAGGATCAGTACTACGTGGTCCTGCACGACGGTTTGCAGGCCATCTCGCCGCTGACCGCCGACATCATCCGCAACTCCAATCCGACGGCTTCGGAAAATCCCGAGATCAGCCAGTACGACAGCACCCAGGCGCCGCCGTCGAACGACCTTCCGGTCCAGCAGTATCCGACGTCCGCGCCGGCCATCGTCGATTCGAAGGATCAGCCGGTGGAATGCATGTCCTGGAAGCCACTGTCCGGTGCGGCCGACAAGGCCGACGGCAGTAAGCGCGCGGAATTGGCTGTGCTGACGGGACATTCGCTGCCGATCCCGGACAGCGCGCAGACCACACCGCTGGCGCAGGCCGACGGGTCCGGCCCGAACGTCGATGCCTTCTACTCCACACCCGGCTCGGGATTCTTCGTCCAGACCACGGGTATCGAGGCCGACAGCCAGCGCCGCGACAGCATGTTCTTCATCGCCGACACCGGCGTGCGCTACGGCATCAAGGACGCCGCGGCGCAGAAGGCGCTGGGAATGGACGCCGACAAGGCCAAACCCGAACTCGCGCCGTATCAGATCGTCGGCCTGCTCGCCGCCGGTCCGACGCTCGGTCGTCAGGAGGCCATGGTGGCCCACGACGGCGTGGCGCCGGATCCGAATCCGGCCAAGCAGCTGGTGCGTTCCAAGCAGGACCAGTCGGCGCAGCAACCGCAGAACTAGCCGGCCCGGCTATTGCCGGGCGGGCGTTTCGGGTAATGCGCTCGCGTTCGTGCCGAAGCGAATTCCCTTGGCCTCCTTGCCGATCAGGGTCAGGAAGGCCACCGCGATCAGCACCGGCACGATGGTGACGGCCAGCGCGAACGGATATCCGTGGCTTTCGGCCACCCGCTCCTGGATCGGCAGATTGAGCGAGGCGAGCAGATTGCCCAGCTGGTAGGTCACGCCCGGATAGAAGCCGCGGATAGCGTCGGGCGACAGTTCGGTCAGATGTGCCGGGATGACACCCCAGGCGCCCTGCACGACCAGCTGCATCAGGAACGATCCCAGGCACAGCATGGCCGCGGTCGTCGAATACGCGAACAGCGGCACGATCGGCAGTCCGAGCAGTGCGCAGAAGATGATGGTGTAGCGGCGACCGTACTT
This sequence comes from Nocardia sp. 852002-20019_SCH5090214, assembly GCF_001665865.1. Taxonomy (NCBI): domain Bacteria; kingdom Bacillati; phylum Actinomycetota; class Actinomycetes; order Mycobacteriales; family Nocardiaceae; genus Nocardia; species Nocardia sp. 852002-20019_SCH5090214. The sequence continues at coordinate 5,272 of NZ_LZMK01000306.1, forward strand.
CTGCGACAGGCTGCCGAACACCAGACCACCGATGATGGCGCCGATGTTGTACACCACCGCAATCCATTTCGCGGTCGCCGAGGACAACCCGGCGCCGCCGTTGTCGACCGCGGACAAGAAGGTCGGGTAGACGTCCTGGGTGCCGTGGCTCATCCAGTTGAACGCGGTCATCAGCAGGACGAGGTAGGCGAAGCGGCGGATCACCACCGGGTTCATCACCACATCACGCAACGAGGTCTGGGTGAGCCGCATATGTTCGCGGCTGCTCTCCCACGCCTCCGATTCACCCACGCGGGTCCGGATCACGAGGATGATCAGGGCCGGAATCACCGAGAGCGCGAACAGCCAGCGCCAGGACAGGCCGAGCCAGTTCATCACCAGCAGTGAGGCCAGCGAGGCGAGCAGGTAGCCGAACGAGTAGCCCTCCTGGAGGAGGCCGGAGAAGAAGCCGCGCCGTTCGGCGGGGATCTTCTCCATCGCCAGCGCCGCGCCGAGGCCCCATTCCCCACCCATGCCGATGCCGTAGAGCAACCGAAGTATCAGCAGCACAGTGAAATTCGGCGCGAAGGCGCACAGGAACCCGATCACCGAGTAGAACGCGACGTCGACCATCAGCGGAATGCGCCGGCCCACCCGGTCGGCCCACAGACCGAACAGCAGCGCGCCCACCGGGCGCATGATCAGCGTCGCCGTAGTGATGAACGCGACGTCGGATTTCGGCATATCGAAGGAAGCGGCGATATCGGCATAGACGAAGACGACCAGAAAGAAGTCGAAAGCGTCCATCGTCCAGCCCAGTTGGGCCGCGATGAACGAATTGCGCTGATCGGGAGTGAGACGTTGCCTGCCGGCGACTGTCATGGCTGTTCCTGCCCCTCGTGCGACGACCCGCGACGGCCGTACCGCTGGACCGCCGCTGTCAGAAATACTGAGTCATCCCCGGGCGGCCCGTGTCGATCTTGGGCGGATTCACCCGCGCCGACCAGGGCGTATCGCCTATAACGGACGAATCGATGGCGCGCGCACCGATGAATCCGGTCGCCGTGCCTCGTCGCACCATCATGGACACCATGCAGACGACCAACCTCGCCGAACTGTACGAGCTGGATCCGCTGGACTGGTCCGCCGTCGTGGCCGGTCTGGACGCCGGATTCCCGCAGGCGCCCGGTACGGGCGGCCCCGATCGCCACACCTGCTGGCTGGCCACGATCGATCCTGACGGCAGTCCGCATATGACCGCGGTGGGCGCGCTCTGGGTCGACGGTGCGTTCTGGTTCGAAACCGGCCCGCGAACACGCAAGGCCCGCAACATCTCTCGCGATCCGCGCTGCACGCTCGGCGTGGCATTGGATACCTTCGACCTCAGTGTGAACGGCACCGCCGAACGCGTCACCGACCCGGCGACGGTGGCACAGCGGGCCGCCGACTGGGCCGGCGAGGGATGGCCGTGCCGGGTCGACGAGTCGGGCACGGCCCTGACCGCCGATTTCAGCGCGCCGTCGGCCGGCCCGCCGCCCTGGTACGTCTACCGCATCGCGGTGCGCGCGGCGACGGCGCTGTCGACCGTCGAACCGGGCGGCGCGACGCGCTGGCGGTTCGACGAGCCGCGCTGAACCTCACTCGCCGCGATCACCGAAGCGGCGGCGCAGCGGGAACGAGGCGAGATATCCGAGCACGGCGAGCACGGCGATGACACCGGTTCCGATCAGCGCCACATTGCGGGAGGTGTGGTCGGGGGCCGGGGGAGTGGTCGGCACCGGCAGTTGCCAGCTCTTGGCGGCACTGGGCCGCTTGGGCGGCAACGAGTTCGGGACCTGTGCGGTGAGCGCGGCCACCGGGTCGACCGCGCCGTATCCGACATACGGGTTCCACCCCTCGGCGGGCGCGTGGGCGGTGGCCTCGATCCGCTTGATGACGTCGAGCGCGCTCAGTTCCGGGTAGCGGGCACGGACGAGCGCGGCCACCCCCGCGACATACGGTGAGGCGAAACTGGTTCCGGAGATCGGCTCGGCCTTGCCCTGCTGATCCACCTTCGCGACGGCGGTCCCCTTGCTGCGCGGATCGTCCCAGTGCGGGTCGAGCGAGGTCAGATTCTCACCCGGTGCCGCGACGCCGACCCACGGGCCCGGCACGGTGAACTTCGAGGGCTGGCCGTTGTCGTCGATCGAGCCCACCGGCAGCACATAGTCGTCCCACCGCGCGGGCGAGACGTTCAGATCGACCTTCGTCCACGGATCCGCACTCGGATCCAGCGGATCGATGACCGGGTTGGTCCCCTTGCACTTGTCGTTGTTACCCGCGGCCGTGACGACCACGACGTTCTTCTCGACGGCGGCGTAATGTACCGCGGCGCCGAGGTCGTCGTCGGGAATCGCCCCGGCCTGGCAGGCCACCTCGGACATGTTGATCACCGTCGCGCCCATATCGGCCGCCCGGCGCACCGCCTGCGCCAGGGTGTGGGTGGTGCCGTACCCCTCGGGCATGGCGTCGGGCCCCTTGTCACGGCCGGCGCCCTTCTTCTGGAAATAGCTCGAGGTCTGCCGGATGCTCAGGATCTGCGCCTGCGGCGCGACTCCCGAAAAACCTTGTCCGGCAATCTGAGTCGCGGCGATGATGCCCGCCACGAAGGTTCCGTGCGCATCGCAGTCGTCGGTGCCGTCGCCGGCCGAGACGTAGTCGCCGCCCGGGATGATGCCCGGCAGCCGGGGGTGGCGCATCACGCCGGTGTCGATCACCGCTACCAATTGCCCTGCGCCCCTGCTGAACTGCCAGGCCTTGTCCAGTTCCAGACTGCGCTGCGCGGTCGGCACGGTCGGGCCGTCACCGCCGGTGCTCGTGCTGGCACAGGGTGAATTCGCCGGCTGCTCGGTGGCATCCGGCGGCGCCGGGTTACCGCCGGACGGCAGCGCACCCGGGTTCACCACCGGTTTGTCCGCGATCGCGGCGCCCGCGCCGGTCGAGGCGCTCAGCCCCAGCACCGCGACGACCGCCGCGACTCGAATTGCTCTGCGCCCGAACATTTTCGGATTCATGCGCGGCTCAGAGCGATCGAACGAGCGTGTACAGCTCGGCTACCCAGAACACCAGCGGCAGGACGGCGGCGACGAACCCGTACTCCAGCAGCTCCACCGCGCGGCGCATCGGCGGCGTCGCCGACTGGTTCGGCACGATGGTGCCCAGGATCAGCGCGGCGATGAGCATCACCATGGCGGCGCCGAACACCGCGAGCGGCTGTTCCACCACGAAGGCCGCGCCGACCGTCATGATCAGCAGGATGGCCGCACCGCCGGCGAGCAGCACCACCGCCAGCTCGGCGCTGACGTAGGTGCGGCTGCGGAACATCAGCACCACCGCGCAGACCAGCGCCAGCGCGATGCCGGGCCAATAGGGGCTGTCCGCGGACGGATCGGTCGAGGCGAGCGCTCCGATCACGGTCACCAGCGTGGTCGCGCCGACGAGGCCGGCCAGATACATCCGCGCGCGTTCGGATTTCGTGCGCAGCACGTCCATCGTGGGCAGCGCGCGGTGGTCGTCGGGATCGTCCTCGGTGGGATCGATCGGGGTGCCGGGCGAAGGCACCGGCGGCAGCGGCAGTTTCGCCAGCAGCATCGATACTCGCGGTGCCAGCGACAGGGCGCCGAGCGCGAGCGCGGCGGCGACGGCGCCGATGGCCTTGACCGGCTGCGAGGTGAGCAGGCCGACCAGCGCGGCGGGAAATGCGAAGACGGAAAGTGTTGTGGCGCCGATGAACAGGGCCAGACCGACCCCGCTGACCCGCCAGGCCAGCAGTGCCGTCGCGCCGACGAGTACCGAGCCGAGCAGCAGATTCGCCCAGCCGTAATGGTCGGGCACGATCAACATGCCCGCGGCGAACGCGCTCGGCAGCGCACAGCCGCCGAGAACCAGCGCGGAGGTGGTGTCGCCGTACATGCGGCTCATCACCGTGCCGGCCACCACCAGCAGAATCGTCAGCACCGCGGCGATGGACCCGGTGATCCAGCCCGCCATCGCATCCGGCGCGGCCAGCAGACCGGTGCATCCGGCGAGCATCGTCAGCACCGCGATGATCGATCCGGTGATCCGCGCGACCTGCGGCGACCAGCTGCGGAAATGGTCGGTGTCGGCGATCGCGACGTTGTACATGATGTCGTCGAACAGCGGACTGGGCGCGACGTGATCGGCGCTTTCCAGCATCAGCAGCTCGCCGTCGCGCACCCCCTGCTCGCCCAGGCTGAGCGAATTGGAGAACGGCGGCTGCCCGATACGCGCCAGCACCCATTCGGCCGGCTGGAACTGTTCGCCGCTGTTGTCGAAATCGTTGGTGCGGCTGTGTTGCGCCACCATGTCGACCACGCTCGGAATGACCAGTGCGACCGGAACGTCGACCGGAATCGCCATATCGACCTGCGTGTGCTTGGCCAGAATTGTCACCCGCGCCAGATCGGGCGCCCGGACGATTCCGCGGCTCGAATCCTCTTCGATATGGTCCAGTCGCGCGTGCGTCACGCTTCCCCCAACTCCGTCTCTACCAGGTGTTTCAGCATGCGCTCCGGTTTGCGGTCGCGCGGCCGATCCGTGCAGAATGCTGGTCGAACTGTACGACATGTCGGCCGCTGCCTCTACACTGAGTCCGCAGTACAGCCGCCGAAGGGGGATCTTCCGTCGATGAGCACTGTCAGGTTCCAGCGTCGTGCGCGCCGGGAGGTTCCGAGGTCACCGGGCGGCGAAGTGACACTGCAACCGCCGCCGGAGATTCCACGCGCGATACCTGGCAGTTTACTGGGCAAACTGATGCCCGTCGTGATGGTCGTCGGCATGGTCGGAATGATGGCCATCATGTTCACCCGCGGTGGAGGTATCGCCTCCAACCCGATGAGCATGATGTTCCCGATGATGATGGTCTTCTCCATGGTCGGCATGTTCGCCGGTCAGGGTGGTAAGGGGCAGAAGGCCGCCGAGGCCAACGAGGACCGCAAGGACTATCTGCGCTACCTGGACCAGGTCCGCAAGGACGTCGACGAAACCGCCTCCCAGCAGCGCGCGGCGGTCGAATGGAGCCATCCGGAACCGGGTTTGGTGTGGATGCTGGCCGGCACCAGCCGCATGTGGGAACGCCGTCCGGGGGACAAGGACTTCTGCCACGCGCGCATCGGCCTGGGCGGTCAGCGCCTGGCCACCCGGCTGGTCTCGCCGGAAACCGGCCCGGTCGAGGAGCTCGAGCCGATCGCGGCCGTATCGCTGCGTCGTTTCGTACGTACGCATTCCACGGTGCCGGACCTGCCCACCGCCATCGCGGTCAAGGGCTTCGCCACCATCCAGCTCAACGGTGACCGCGCCCAGGCGCGCGATATGACCCGCGCGATGTTGTTGCAGCTGTGCATGTTTCAGGCGCCGGACCAGGTGCTGGTCGCGGTGGTCTGCGGTCCCGACACCGCCGCCGAATGGGAGTGGACCAAATGGCTCCCGCACACCCAGCACCCGGATTCCCAGGACGGCGTGGGCACCGAGCGCATGGTCTACGGTTCCATCCGCGAACTCGCCGATGGCCTGAATCCTTTGCTGCACAACCGCGTTCGCTACTCCCGCAACCAGCCGGCCAATCAGAATCTGGTCCACATCGTCATCATCGTCGACGGTGGTCTGCTCGAGGCCGAAGAGGATTCGCTGCGCGAATCCGGCTACGAGGGCGTCACCATCATCGATCTGTGCAGTTACGCTCCGCGCCTGGCGGTTTCGCGCGGCATTCAGATGGTCGTCGAGAACGGTGAATGCGTCGGCCGCGGCGCCACCGGCAACATGGAACGCTTCGCCCTCATCGACCGCATCAGCGCACGGCAGGCCGAACAGGTCGCGCGGCGGTTGGCGCCGTTCCGCGTGGCGGCCGTCCAGCGCGGTGGCGAATCCGTGGTCGAGGAGAACGCCGAGGTCATCAGTTCGTGGTCGCAACTCATGGGGCTCGGCGATATCGGCACCTTCAACCCGGAGAACGGGTGGAAGCCGCGGTACGGCCGGGACCGGTTGCGCGTGCCGTTCGGTGTGGGCGCCGACGGCCTGCCGGTCTACCTCGATATCAAGGAGGCCGCCGAGAACGGTATGGGCCCGCACGGTCTGTGCATCGGCGCCACCGGTTCGGGCAAATCGGAATTCCTTCGCACACTGGTGCTTTCGCTGCTGGCGACGCATTCGCCCGACCAGCTGAACCTGGTGCTGGTCGACTTCAAGGGTGGTGCGACCTTCCTCGGCCTGGAGGGCGTTCCGCACGTCGCGGCCGTGATCACCAACCTCGAGGAAGAGGCCGATCTCGTCGATCGTATGAAGGACGCGCTGGCCGGTGAGATGAACCGCCGTCAGGAGGTCCTGCGGCAGGCCGGCAACTTCGCCAACGTCTCCGAATACGAGAAGGCACGCGCGGCCGGCGCCGACCTGGATCCGCTGCCCGCCCTGTTCGTGGTGCTCGACGAGTTCTCCGAATTGCTTAGTCAGCACCCGGATTTCGCCGAACTGTTCGTGATGATCGGCCGTCTGGGCCGGTCGCTGCACGTGCATCTGCTGCTCGCCTCGCAGCGTTTGGAAGAGGGCAAGCTCAAGGGCCTGGAATCACATCTGTCCTATCGCATCGGCCTGAAGACGTTCTCGGCCAACGAATCTCGTCAGGTTCTCGGTGTGCCCGATGCCTACAATCTGCCGAACAGTCCCGGTGGCGGATATCTGAAGTCGGACTCCGGTGAGATTCAGCGCTTCCAGGCCTCCTATGTTTCCGGGGCGTATGTGGGTGGTGGCGCTCAGCGTGAGGTCACCCAGGCCGGCATCGTCGGTGGCGAAATCGATATCAACGCCAGGCCTTTCGTCGCCGGCCATGTGGCCTTCCGCAAGAGCGACCGAATTCCGTTGCCGCCCGAGCCCAGTGCGGTCGAAGAGGTGCAGCAGGACGAGAGCACCGAGAAGATCTCCAACCTCGGCATGCTGGTCTCGCGCATCCAGGGCCACGGTCGCACCGCCCACGAGATCTGGCTGCCGCCGCTCGACGCGGCGCCGACCCTCGATCAGCTCATTCCGCGCTCGATCCTCACCGGCGAATACAACCCGGTCGCGAGCCTGCGCACCGCGATCGGCATCGTCGACCGGCCGTACGACCAGCGCCGCGATCCGATGGTGGTCGACCTGTCCGGCGCCCGCGGCAACGTCGCCGTCGTCGGTGGTCCACAGTCCGGTAAGTCCACGGCCCTGCGGTCGCTGGTCATGGGCATGTCGCTGACCCACACCGCCGAACAGGTTCAGTTCTACTGCCTCGACTTCGGTGGTGGCACCCTGTCGGGCCTGGAGGGCCTGCCGCACGTCGGTTCCGTCGCGGGCCGCCTGGATGTGGACAAGGTGCGCCGCACCATCTCGGAGATGACGACCATCGTCCGTCAGCGCGAAATGCGGTTCCGCCAACTCGGTATCGAGTCGATGGCCGACTTCCGTCGCCTGCGCGGCACCGACCCGGCGAGCAGTCCCGCCGCGGCCGGCGCCCACGAAGACCCCTTCGGTGACGTCTTCCTGGTCGTCGACGGCTTCGGCTCCATTCGCCAGGATTTCGATTCGCTCGAACAGCCGATCATGAACCTTGCGACGCAAGGTCTTTCGTACGGTGTGCACATCGTGATCGCGCTGAACCGCTGGGCGGAAGCGCGGCCCGCCCTCAAGGACCAGATCGGCACCCGCATCGAACTGCGCCTCGGCGACCCGATGGATTCCGATCTCGGCCGCAAGGTGGCCTCGCTGGTACCGCAGGGCCGTCCGGGCCGCGGTATGACCCCCGACGCGCTGCATATGCTCACGGCACTGCCTCGTGTGGACGGGAATTCGAATCCCGAGACCCTCGGCGCCGGTGTCGCCGATGCCGTGCAACGCTTGGTCGCCTCGACCCCGGGCCGGCCGGCGCCGCGCGTGCGCATGCTCCCCGAAGTCCTCAACCGCGACGAACTGGTACACAACGTTCTCGGTGGCTGGCCGGGCGCGGTGGATCAGTACACGCGGTGCGTGCAGATCCCGATCGGCCTCAACGAATCCGAGCTCGCGCCGGTCTTCCTCAACATGGCCGAGCAACCGCACGTACTGATCTTCGGCGACACCGAATGCGGTAAGACGAATGTGCTGCGCAACATCATCCTGAACATCGTCGCCTCGAATACGCCGGAGAATGCCAAGCTGATCATCGGCGACTACCGCCGGACGCTGCTCGGCGTGGTCGAGGGCCGCCATGTCGCGGGATATGCGCCGTCGGCGGAGATGCTGGACACGATGATGCGCGACCTGGTCGGTGTGCTGAAGGCACGTATGCCCGGCCCCGACATCACCCAGCAGCAGTTGCGTGAGCGGTCGTGGTGGTCGGGCCCCGAGGTCTACGTCATCGTCGACGACTACGACCTGGTGTCCACTCCGTCGGGCAACCCGCTGTCGATCCTCACCGAATATCTCGCGCAGGCCAAGGACATCGGCTTCCACCTGATCATCGCCCGGCGCTCGGGTGGTGCGTCACGAGCGCTGTACGAGCCGCTGATCGGCCGGATGAAGGATATCGGCACCATCGGCCTGCTGATGAGCGGCAACCGCGACGAGGGCGCGCTGCTCGGCAACGTCAGGCTCAGCGAAATGCCGCCCGGCCGCGGCACATTGGTCGCCCGTTCCGGAAACAGCCTGATCCAGACCGCCTGGACCCCGGCACCCTGATGACGGGCACCGGCGCCTGTGTCGAAACCGCTGTGGCCGAGGTCATCACCGACGGCCACAGCGGAAAATCCGAAGGCGCTGGAAATTCCGCGCAGAAGATGGCAGGCTCAGAATCCGGACAGTGTGAACGTCTGATGCGCGATATCCAGCAGGACCGTCGCCCCAGGTACCACCGGCCGACAGAACAGGAACGCTCGGGGGCGCGATGCTCATCGCTGAGCGGGACCGACTGACGGCAGACGGGCTGTTCAACACGAGAGGGGGAGGTGCAAGACATCCACACCGCAGGCATCCGAGCCATGCGATCGACTGTCGAACTGCGCCGATGCGCGGGACATGACGATGGAACCGAGGACGCCCGTCATGCGTCCAAACCACTAGCAGGATAAAGACCATTCCTCGCCGCGGCCCGCGGTGACCGATAGAAGGAGCCACGATGCCCTTTCACGCCGAAGGCGACCAACTCAATGCCTTCGCCCAGGAGATGGAAAAGAAGCACCAGGACATCGCCGGAATGATCCAGGCCGCCCACGGAAACGCTACGGATCTGCAGGGCCCGGCTTTCCAGGGTGGTGCCGGTAAGGCGTTCCAGGCCACGTTCGAGCAGTTCCTCACCGCGGCGAACAAGATGAACGATGCGCTGCTGCAGAACTCCGAGAACCTGAAGTCGGCCGGCAGCAAGTACGCCGAGATGGAAGAGCAGAACCTGTCGCACCTGCAGCAGTCGGCCAACTCGCCCAGCCTGAACTGGACGTAGTCCTTCTCTCCGGCGGAAAACTCACCACAGACTCTGAAAGGAGAAATCGATGAGCGATTTCGGTCAGATTTCTTACGATTTCGGCGCGATCAACGCGGCGGGCGCGGGGATCAAGAACCAGGCGATGGCGATCACCGCAGCGCTCGAGGAGATGGAACAGAAGTTCCAGACTTTCATCACTCAGCACTGGACCGGCAGCGGCGGTGCCGACGCCTTCCACAGCGTGCAGCAGAACTGGCGTCAGCAGTCCGACGAGCTGAGCGCTTCGCTCGCCCAGCTCGGTACTCGCACTGTCGATTCCGGTGAGCAGATGCAGGGCGCCGACATTCTGGCGGCTAAGCTGATCGGCGGCTGAAATACCGCGGTCCGACACCGAGAGGCTGGCCACAATCCCACTGGGAATGTGGCCAGCCTTTTCGTTGATGGGCAGCAGCCGGTGTTCGGCTACATCCACTCACTGTTGGCCAGCAACGCGTACTGGGCAGCTGCGCGTTGTTGCGCATCATCCAGTTGTCGGCCCCAGACGACGGCGACGAAGCTGTGATACCTGACCGCGCAGGAGAATTGACGATAATTCCCTGAATCGGGAAGCTGCGCACACTTCGAGTCCGGCACATTCTTCGGGCTCATATGCGCGTCCGGCGCCTCCAGTAAACGCGAGTACGCGTCCGCTGCGGAGGCCGCACCGGAGCTTCGATAGAGGATGGCGCCGCCGGTGGCGTTCTTGAATATTCCCTTCCCGAAGGCTTGAGCGTTTCCGGCCGCGCTGTAGTCGACTGCAGAGGGAATGTAGGCGTCGGAGACCGTGAAGCGATCGAGGCGCGTAGCCTCGAAAAGGCTTTTGGCCGCGGCACGATCATTCTGGAAGTGGAGGAACCCCTGCTCCTCATAAGTTGCCAACGAACCGCTGGCAGGGGTGTACAACTTGTTCGGGCTGATGATGCGTCGGAGCATCCCGTCGGTGTCCGGGTCCAGCTTCACCGCGTCCGACGCGGACAGCGGTGGGAGGGCGTCCAGCATCGGAAGTTGTTTGGCGTAGGCCTTTTCCGCGAGCGCTTCGATATCAGGCAGTCCTCCGTCCGGTACTTGGACGAACAGACTCACCACATAGCGGCTTCGCGATATCAGCGATCCGAGCGTCGGCGTGCCCGGTTGCCAGTGCGAATGGGCTTCGGGGAAGTTTTTCAGCTGCACCGAACGGTTTGCGTCGCGTGCTACGTCGAAATCGGCTTGCTCGATCTCGCCCGCAGCGCGAGCCGCATCCGCCTCGGTCGGAAATTGCATCACGCCGAGGGTTACCAGCGTTGCCGCCGGCATGGAGGTCCCCGACCGATCGGGCTCATGGTCGCTACTTCCCGATGCGAAGCCGAACATCACCTTGTTGCGAACCGCTGCAGCCGCACCTGCTTTCGACAAGATCTTTTCCACATCGCTGACATTGGCTGTCGTGTCCATGCTGAGCGGTGCGATGGACTGGGTACCGGTCCCGAACTTCAGCTTGGGGTCGATATCCAGACCGGTAGCCGTATGGTTCGTCAGCCGAATGATCCCCGATTCGAAACCATTGGCGACCGAGTGACTGTACTCCTTGTATGTGTCTATGGGTTCGGTTGAGTACGGACCGACATCGAGATGTCGCACATCGATCTCACCTGCTGCCGGAAGGCCGGATCTGACCTCGCCGCATCCGGCCGCGGTGACGAGCGTCGCGATGAGCAGAAAAACTCGGAACGGAAACTTTTTCATGTGAAACATTATTCGGATTGTCCGGCTCTACTTGGGATTCTCGAGGATCGCGTACTGGGCGGAAGTCCTCTGACGTATATCGATGAGCTGGTTGGAAGAAATTTCCGCAACGAATTCGTTGTACCGCACGAAGCATTCGAAACGAAACTGTGCGAAACCGTCGCCGTGATATTCGTAGCAGCGGGCCGCGGGGAGGTTTTTCGGTGCGTCCATCAGCCGGTACATCTTCCCCAACGACGAGTGTGCGTCGAGAATTTTCTGAGCCGAAGCGGCGTCCTTGGCGCGGTAGAGCCTGCCCCCGTTGTATGCCATCCAGTCCATTCCGGTCTCGGCGAAGAGTCTTTGGTCCTCACTCGGGCTGGAGGAGAGATGGAGAGCGCCGTGCCGGTCGTAGAAGCCGGGAGTGTCCTTCCAGTTGTCGGTGGGTGAACGCCTGAGTGTCCGGCCGAGAATGTCCTCGTGATCGACCGGCACCGAGGTGAGCTTGTCCGGGGGTGTCGGCTGGAAGGTAGCCATGCGGGCGGTGATCGTAGACATGCTTTTCGTTGTGAGGTCGATCAGCTCGTTCATGTCCAGTTGATGGATTTTGCTGGCGAGCTGGTCGTCCACACTGGTGTGGACGACGAATCGGCCGGAGGCCTCGAATGCCTTCAGCCCCCCGTCGTAGGTGCTCCAAGCCAGGATGTCGGGATGACCATCGACCGTGACAGGACCGTGCGGGTACGTGTCTCCGGAAAATTGCACATGCTGCTGGAAGTCTATTTCTCGACCGTAGAGAGTATGGGCCGCATGTGTCGCGGAGTCCGAATCGGAGAAGAGTAGGACGGAATAGGAAATGTTCTGAGCAATTCCGAGATCCCGCTCCGACCGACCCCACGTGAAAAATCCGGCGATGAAGCCGGCCGCATCGGCTTCGAAGTCATCGGATCGAATGCCCGCGATATCCGGGTCCAGCCATGCATAAACGCTGTTGTCCTCGTGGCCTGTTTGATATTTGAATCGAGGATCGATCTCCATCGCGAGCGGTGCGACGCTGCCCAGGCGTTGCCCCTCGACCATCCTTGCGCGGGCCGGATTCGGACTGCCGACCTTCCCGGATGTTGTGACGAAGCTGCCGACATCGAGGTCGTGTAGGTCGATATGCGGTGATGCGGCCACGGTGGCGTCCTCCGACGAGTCGGATGCGCACGCCGCGGTGAATGCGAGCGCGGCAGACAACGCTGCGACACACGCGAGTGTCGATATTCGCACTATCCCTCCCCTGATATGCATGGTGTTCGAACGAGTGAGATCGGCTGTGATGTTCTCAGCCGATCGACGCTGAAACTAGCGGATGCGGTCGTGCAGCAATGGCACCAGCTTGGTGAGCATGGCCTGCTCGGAATTCGCACCCCAATTGCGAATCGCCGCAACGGTGGAAGCATCGTCGAGTGGAACGACAGTGGCGCGTGAGCTGGTCAGCTGGAAAGGCAGCCCCAGAAGCCCTCCGCCTCCGGCGCTCTTGTCGCTACGTACCGCGAGAACGTAGCTGTCGTCCGAGAATTTGAACGCGTCGTAGTCCGTGTCCGAAATCGGCCGCGGCGACGGCTCGTCCCCCTTCTTCGAATAATTGAGGTTGTACACGAACCCCAGGTCCTCGAGGAATTTCGTCTGCGGCGTGCCCTCCAGGTAGATGGCGAGTTTGCCGTCGTTGGTGACATCGACGATCGTAATGGTTTTGCCCGCGAACGTCGGATTCGCTTCGCGCGCTTGTGCAACCGACGTGTACGCCGCTGCCGCGGTCGTCGTCGCGGCGGCCGATGCCGAGGTGGTCGCCGGCCCCGTCCCGCCCGAATTGCCCTGGGTTGCCCACACTCCGATGCCGGCGGCCAATCCTACGGCGACGAGTGCTCCGACTCCGCCGAGGAGCAAGGGTTTGCGGCTCTTGGGTTTCGGTTCGAGGAGGCGGGAGAGGTCGGGGTCGCGGGCGGCGGTGGCCGCGCTGGTTTGGGTGCCGTCGCGGCCGAGGATGTCGGTCAGTAG
>NZ_LZMK01000307.1:0-29990 GCF_001665865.1 Nocardia sp. 852002-20019_SCH5090214
GGCCCGTCGGATCAGCCGGCCCACCGATTTTCCGCGACGGCGGGGATCCTCAGGCCGATTGTTGCCCGTCGGCGCGGAGTTTCAGCAGGACCAGACCGGCCGTGCAGGCCAGAATCAGTCCGGCAACGGTGATTTCGACACGAAGACCCGCGATGCCGAGCACCGCGCCGACCAATCCGCCGAGGAAGATCAACCAGGCCGCGATGCGGGATGTGATCGACCAGGCGCTGCGCCCGGATTCGGCGGCAGCCGAATCACCCTGCGACACCGCGCGCGTGGGGGATGTCGAATAAGCTCCCATCACTACTCCTCGATGACGCCCACCGAGACTGTCGAAACGTCCGTTTCACCCGGTAAATAACACGCGTCTCACATGTAACTTCGCTCACACGGTACGTGCCCGACACCGAATCTCCACGCGACACGTGCTCGCGACACGCTGAACGTAACTACTTCGTTATGTGAAGTATTGGCTTTTCACGTTACCGTCCGGTATTTTGCGGTCCGACCGGCATGCCTGGCCCCGGGTGCGGCTCTCGGTTACTGTGAGTCCACTCGGAAACAGTTTGAGGGAGCACCACATCCATGGACGACAGGGCGAGCACGGGGGATCGCGCCGATGAGGAGACCCCGGGCCGCCTGAACATGAAGGTCGCGGGTCCCGCAATGGCCGCCGGTGCGGTATCGCTGGGTTTGGTGTTGATCGGAGCCTGCGGAATCGGTCACAAGGACGTCTATGTCGCCCCGCCGCCGCTCGCCGCGGATCTGCAGGTGGCCACCACCCCGATCACGCGCAGCGGCACCACCACCGCCCCCGCGGTGATCATTCCGCCCTCTCCCTCCTGGCGTGTCGCGGCGAATACCCCGGCCCGGCGCACCACCTCCGCCACGGCGACCAGCACCACGACCGAGGCCGATCCGAGCTACACCGCGTTCGCACCGCCCGTGCCGACCACCACCACGACGACGCAGACTCCCCCTCCGACCACGGAACCGTCCGCCGGCGAACCGTCCGCCGATTCCGACACCACGACGACCACGCGGCCCCATCACACACCGCGCACGGTCGAGGAATCCGCACCGACGGCCGATCCCTATCTCGCGCCGACCACCGAGGACGCCGGCAACTGATCCGCACAGCGAAAAGGGTGGCGGCCGCGCGGATTCGCGACGACCGCCACCCTCACCGGTGAACCGGCGTACGGATCAGAGTTCGGCCAGGCCGTAGTCGCCGACCCGGCTGCTCAGCACACCCAGATGTTCGCGGCGGCCACCGAAGGTCTGGTCCACGGCGGTGAGCCGGGCGACGTAGTGGCTGACCGGATATTCGGTGGTGATACCGATTCCGCCGTGCATCTGCACCGCTTCCTGCCCGATGTGGCGGGCACCGCGGCCGACCTGGAGGCGGGCCCGCGACAGCGCGATCGGATCGACCGTGCCCTCGGCCAGCGAGGCGGTCGCGTAGAAGCTCATGCTGCGAGCCAGTTCCATCGCGACGTACATGTCGGCGGCGCGCTGGGTCAGGGTCTGGAACTTCGAGAGCGTGACCCCGAACTGCTTGCGCGTCTTCAGATATTCGGTGGTCAGACGCAATGCCTCGCCCATCGCGCCGATCGACTCCGCGCACAGGCTCGCCTGGGCGGTCGCGATGGCGGTGGCGACGGCCTCCGTGGCGTCGCCGGCCTCGGCCGCGCCGAGCAGTTCGGCCGGGGCCGAGGCGAATTCGATCTGCGCACCCCGGCGTTCGTCGAACGTGCGGTAGGAGGTGCGGGTCACCCCCTCGGCATCGGCGGCCACCAGGAACAACCGCAGCACGCCGTCGGATCCGAGCGCGGTGACGACCAACTCGTCGGCGCAATCACCGTGCGGCACCCGGCTTTTCACACCGGAGAGGCGGTAGC
This sequence comes from Nocardia sp. 852002-20019_SCH5090214, assembly GCF_001665865.1. Taxonomy (NCBI): domain Bacteria; kingdom Bacillati; phylum Actinomycetota; class Actinomycetes; order Mycobacteriales; family Nocardiaceae; genus Nocardia; species Nocardia sp. 852002-20019_SCH5090214. The sequence goes on from NZ_LZMK01000307.1 coordinate 1,902, forward strand.
CGTCGCCGTCTGCGGTGGCCGTGGTCGCCACCGTGAGATCCGGCCAGCGCGAACCGGCCTCCTCGTGCGCGAAGGCCAGCAGCCGGGAACCGCCGGCCACCTCGGGCAGAATCCGCTGCCGCTGCTCGGCGGTGCCGAGGGAAGCGATCAGGCCACCGGGCAGCAGGACCGCGTCCAGCAGCGGTTCCGGGGCGAGACGGCGGCCGACCTCCTCCATGACGACCATCGTCTCCACGGGGCCCGCGCCGACTCCGCCGTCCTCCTCGCTGAAAGACAGTCCGAGGACACCCAATTCGGCCAGCTGCGACCACACGTCGCGACTCCAGCCGAGTTCGGTGTCGAGCACCTTCAGCCGGCTCTCCGGGTCGTAGGCACGGGCCAGCAGATCACGCACCGTCTCACCCAGCATGACCTGTTCATCGGTCAATTCGAAATCCATGGCAGCGCCTCACAATCCGAGGATGGTGGAGGCGATGATGGTGCGCTGCACCTCGTTCGAGCCTCCGTAGATGCTGGTCTTGCGGTAGTTCAGATAGGTGGGGCCGGTGCGCTGCGCCCAATCCGGCGCGGCGATGTCGTCGGCGCCGACCGGCACCGCGTCCGGGCCCGCCACATCGAGCATCAGCTCGGTGGCCGCCTGCTGCAATTCGGTACCGCGCAACTTCAGCACCGACGACACCGGATTCGGTTTGCCCTCGGCGGAATTGGCCACCACCCGCAACAGCGTCAGTTCGAGCGCCAGCAGTTCGTTCTCCAACTCGGCGACACGCGTGGCGAAAACCGGATCCTCCAGCAGGGTGCCGGAACCCGTCGCGATCTGTGCCGCATGCTTTTTCGCGGTGGCGATAACCACCTTGGTGCGGCCCACGCCGGCGATACCCGTGCGCTCGTTGCCGAGCAGGAATTTCGCATACGTCCAGCCCGCATTCTCCTCACCGACCAGTTGATCGGCGGGCACCCGCACGTTTTCGAAGAAGACCTCGTTGACCTCGTGCCGGCCGTCGATCAATTTGATCGGCCGCACGGTGACACCGGGCGATTTCATATCGAAGAGCAGCATCGAAATACCGGCCTGCTTCTTCGGCGCATTCGGATCGGTGCGCACCAGGCAGAAGATCCAGTCGGCGTACTGAGCCAGCGTGGTCCAGATCTTCTGGCCGTTGACGATGTAGGAATCACCGTCACGCACCGCGGTGGTGCGCAGCGACGCGAGATCGGATCCGGCGTCGGGCTCGGAGAAGCCCTGGCACCACCAGATATCGAGGGCGGCGGTCGGCGGCAGGAAGCGCTGCTTGAGTTCTTCGGAGCCGAATTGTGCGATGACCGGGCCGATCATGTTCGCGTTGAAGGTCAGCGGCTCGGGCACGCAGGCCAGCTGCATCTCGTCTTCCCAGATGTGGCGCTGCATCGAGGTCCAGTCCTGGCCGCCCCACTCCACCGGCCACTTCGGCACCGCGATGCCCTTGGCGTGCAGGAGTTTGTGGGCGGTGACGATGTCCTCGCGGGAGAGTTCCCGGCCGTTTTCGACCTTGTCCCGGATCTCGGCCGGTATCTCGGTCCGAAAGAACGTGCGTAGTTCGTCCCGGAAGGCCACCTCGTCGGGTGACAGGGCAAGTTTCATGGGCATCTCCCACCGTATTTCGTAGGTCCGAATCGAATCTACGCCTCGAATCGAACCGGTCGTCGACGGGATCATAAACGACGAATCGCGCACGATGCCGCGATCCCGAGCGGTCCGGTTCCCCCGCCGGTACGAAGGAACCTTTAGGTTGCGGCGAAATGCCCGTACGCTGCGCAATTCCCCGCGAGTGGAATAAGTTAATGATAATTCGCATGCATTCCGCCGAATTCCCCACGACGGGAAACGCGCCCGCCGGTCGACGCCGCGGCACCCGGCATCCGGGGCCGGTTTGCCGTTTCAGCAAGTTTTCTTGCCGCCACTCCGGACCATTGGTGATCCTGGGAGCAGGCGCCGACAGGGGCGCCCCGAGCGACGAGGAGTCTCATGTCCGCCACATCACCCACCGAGGCCGCGGTGTTCTGGGAGCAGCGGTATCGCGACAACGACCGGGTCTGGAGCGGTAATCCGAATCCCTTGCTGGTGCGCGAGACCACGGACCTGCGGCCCGGCCGCGCATTGGATCTGGGCTGCGGCGAAGGCGCCGACGCGGTCTGGCTGGCCGGTCAGGGCTGGCAGGTGACCGGCGTCGACATCTCGCAGACCGCGCTGGAGCGTGCCGCGGCCCACGCCGAGCAGGCCGGCCTGGGCGATCGCATCTCGTGGCAGCGACACGAACTCGGGCGCAGCTTCCCGGACGGCAGCTACGACCTGATCAACGCCCAGTTCCTGCAGTCACCGGTGGCCCTGGACCAGGACGGCGTGCTCCGCCGCGCGGCCGACGCGGTGGCGCCCGGCGGCACCCTGCTGATCGTCATGCACGCCGGATGGCCCACCTGGATGACGCCCGACGAGTACCCGTTCGAGGCCGTCTTCCCCACCCTCGACGGTGTCCTGCACGCCCTGCACCTCGGCGACGAATGGACCGTTCGCACCTGCGAGCCGGTCGAACGCGCACTGACCTCCCCGGACGGCCGTTCCGGCACCCGGGTCGACAATGTCTGGCGCCTCTCGCGCGCCGCGGCGGCCCCTAACTAGCTGCGCGGCTTGCGGCGGTCGTATTTGCGCGGACCTTCGCGGCGCGGGCCGCGGCTCAGGGAGCGATGGGACGGCGCGCCCTGGTCCAGCTGCAACTGGATCAGGACACCGCTGATCCTGGTGCGGCGCAACGCATCCAGAGTTTCCGACGACAGATCCGCGGGAAGTTCCACGAGGCTGTGGTCGGGGCGGATGCTGATGTGGCCGAAGTCGCTACGACGCAGACCGCCCTCGTTGGCGATGGCGCCGACGATCGCGCCGGGCACCACCCGGTGCCGTTTGCCGACCGCGATGCGGTAGGTGGCCATCTCAGCGCCGGTGGCCCGGTGGTGCTGCGGCCCGCCCTCCGGGCGGCGCTCGCGATCCTCTCGGGGGGCACGTTCGCGACGCGGCGGGCGGATCGGCTCAGCCTCGGCCTCCATGAAGAAGTTGTCGCCGTCGTGGCCGCCCACCGCCAGGGCGGCGGCGATGTCGGCGAGCGGGATGTTGTGCTCGGCCTCGTAGTCCTCGATCAGCTTGCGGAACAGCGCGAGATTCGACGACGCCAGATTCTCGGTGATCGCGTCGTGGAATTTGACCACGCGCTGAGCGTTCACGTCGTCGACGCTGGGCAGCTGCATCTCGGTCAGCGGCTGGCGGGTGGCGCGCTCGATCGCATCCAGCAGGCGGCGTTCGCGCGGCGCGACGAACAGCAGCGCCTCACCGGTGCGTCCGGCCCGGCCGGTGCGGCCGATGCGATGCACATAGGACTCGGTGTCGTGCGGGATGTCGTAGTTGACCACATGCGAGATGCGGTCGACATCGAGTCCGCGCGCGGCCACATCGGTGGCGACCAGGATGTCGAGGGCGCCGGACTTCAGCTGGCCGATGGTGCGTTCGCGCTGGTTCTGCGCGATGTCGCCGTTGATCGCGGCGGCCGAGTAGCCGCGCGCGCGCAGTTTCTCGGCCAGTTCTTCGGTGGCCTGCTTGGTGCGCACGAAGAGGATCATCGCCTCGAACGGCTCGACCTCGAGAATCCTGGTCAGCGCGTCGAGTTTGCGGTGATGCGATACGTGCACCCAGCGCTGCGAGATGTTGGTGTTGGTCGAGGTCTTGGACTTGACCGTGATCTCGACCGGATCCTTGAGGTACTGCTTGGAGATCTTGCGGATCACCGACGGCATGGTGGCCGAGAACAGCGCCACCTGCTTCTCCGCGGGAGTGTCGCGCAGAATGCGTTCGACGTCCTCCTGAAAACCCATCTTCAGCATCTCGTCGGCCTCGTCGAGCACGAGATACCGCAGCTCGGTGAGGTCGAGGGTGCCACGCTCGAGGTGGTCGATGACCCGGCCCGGCGTGCCGACGACGACCTGCGCGCCGCGGCGCAGACCCTGCAACTGGACCGCGTAGTTCTGACCGCCGTAGATCGGCAGCACGTGGATTCCCGGCAGATGCGACGAGTAACGGCCGAACGCCTCGGCCACCTGGATCGCCAGTTCACGGGTCGGTGCGAGCACCAGCGCCTGCGGCGGCTTCGGCCGCTTCTCCAGGCCCATCAGAATCGGGATGGCGAAGGCCGCCGTCTTACCGGTGCCGGTCTGGGCCAGGCCGACGACATCGGCGCCCGCGAGCAGCGGCGGAATGGTGGCCGCCTGGATCGGGGAGGGGGACTCGTAGCCGACATCGGCGATCGCCGCGAGCAGCCGATCGTCGATGCCGAGATCGGCGAACGACGGCTCGGTCGCGCCGGCCGTGACATCCGCTCCGCTACCGTCGCGAGACCCGGTGGCGGCGTCCGCGGGCCCTTCGTGGTTGCGCGCGTCTGCGCCTTCGGGCCTGTCGTCCCCGCCGCCGGGCACGCTGTCGACCGATGAGTTGTTCATATTGACCAGCAGTTTAATGCCTTGCGGTGGCCGCCCGGACCATCGGGCCAATACGGTGAGACCTATGCAACCGCAGCCGCCGCCCTCGCGCGCCGTTCCGGAGCCCGCCGAACCCCTGCGGCCCACCGCATCTGCGCCCGCCGAGCCGAATTCTCCGGGCGGCGCCGGAGCGCGCGTGAGTGACGAATCCGACACCGCCGACGCACCCGGAACGACCCGGGCGCACACCGCCGAACCGATCGGCAACCCTGTCCCGATCGTGATCACCTACTCGACGACCGCGGAGGCGGGGCGGCCCGCGCCCGCGGTGGCCGGTGAACTCGAACCCCGGCCCGCCGCCCGACCGGCGCCCACCCCGGCTCCGGCGCAAGCGGTCGACATCGCGGTCGTCCAGTTCGGGCCCTATACCGACAAGGCCGCCAATCTCGCCGCGCTGCGCGGCCATGTTCGCGCCGCTGCCGAACACGGCGCGAAAGTGGTTGTCGCTCCGGAGTATTCGATGTTCGCCGTGAAGCGGCTGGACGAACGGGTAGTGGCGGCGGCCGAACCGATCACGGGCCCGTGGGCGAGCGAATTGCGCGGGCTCGCCGCGGAATTCGGCGTGCACGTGGTCGCCGGCGTCGTCGAGGCGCCGGGCGGGCAGATCACCGACCGGATCTACAACACGCTGATCGCGGCCGGTCCCGATGCCGAGTTCGCGGCGATCTACCGCAAGGTGCATCTCTACGACGCGTTCGGATTCCGCGAATCGGAGGTGGTCGCCCCCGGCCCGATCGAGGATCCCGCCACCTTCACCGTCGACGGCGTCACCTTCGGTCTGCAGACCTGCTTCGACCTGCGCTTTCCGGAGGGCTGCCGCCGGGTGGCGGCCGCGGGCGCGCAGGTGTTGCTCCTTCCCGCGCAATGGATTCCGGGACCGGGCAAACTCGATCAGTGGACCACGCTGCTCCGCGCTCGCGCGATCGAGAACACGGTCTACGTGGCCGCCGCCGACCACTGCGCCCCGCGCGGTGCGGGCGCGTCGATGATCGTCGACCCTTCCGGCAATCCGCTGGCCGAACTCGGTGATGCCCCCGGCATCGCCACCAGCCGCGTCGACCTCGATCACCTGCGCCAGATCCGCACCACCAACCCCAGCCTGAGCCTGCGCCGATTCACCGTCGAGCCATAGACTGGACGGCACCATGATCTATCCGGATCGTCGGTCGGCCGGTCGCACGCTGGGTGAATCGCTGTCGCACCTGCGGGCGTGGCATCCTCTCGTGCTGGGACTGCCGCGCGGCGGGGTGCCGGTCGCGGCCGCCGTGCGCGAGGTCATCGGCGGAGATCTGGATGTGCTGCTCGTCCGGAAACTCGGCGTGCCGTGGCAACCCGAACTGGCGATGGGGGCGATCGGCGAGGACGGGGTCCGGGTTCTCAACGACGACGTGGTGCGGCAGACCGGCGTGCGATCCGAACAGATCGCCGCCGTGGAGGAGGCCGAGCGCGCGGAGTTGTCCCGCCGGCAGCGGATGGTGCGCGCGCAGGTGCCGCGAGTGCCGATTCACGATCGCGCGGTGGTGATCGTCGACGACGGGATGGCCACGGGCGCGACGGTCGCCGCGGCGTGCCGCGTGGCGCAATCGCACCGGCCCCGCTGGATCACGGTGGCGGTGCCGGTGTCCTCGATCGAGGCGATCGAGCGGCTGCGCGGCCTGGCCCGGGAGACGGTGTGCCCGCTGATTCCGCGTTCCCTCGGCGGGGTCGGCGGGGCCTATCGCGATTTCCATCAACTCGACGACGAGGAAATGCTGGACCTGTTGCGCACCGCGCACCAGCCCGGCCGCTGAGGAACCGCACGGGTACCAATCACTCGGTCTCCGAGTCGATCTCGCGCACCCCTTTCCGATGCCGCTGCGCGAGGTCGGCGTAGTACCCGGGGTTGATCCTGACCCAGTTCTCGGCCTGGGTGCCGGCGAGGGGACGTTTGACCTCGGCCGGCGCTCCCGCCGCCAGGACTCCCTCAGGGATTTCGGTTCCGGGCTGGACCAGCGAGTGCGCGGCGATCATCGAACCGGCGCCGATCGTGGCCATATCGAGCACCGTGCTGCCGTTGCCGACGATCGCCTCGGCTCCGACGCTCGCGCCGTGCAGGACCACGCTGTGCGCGATCGTGGCGCCGGGCCCCACCTCCACGGGCACGTCGGGCGGGGTGTGAATCACGGTGTTGTCCTGCACATTCGCCCGCTCGCGGACGATGATCGGCGCGAGGTCGGCGCGCAGCACGGCGCCGTACCAGACCGAAGCGTTCGCCTCCACGCGCACATCGCCGATCAGGGTGGCGGTCGGCGCGATGAACGCGGTCGGATCCACCTGGGGGCGTTTACCTTCGAATTCGTAGCAGGGCATGCGTTCTCACCATTCGTTGTCGTCGGCGACCACTCGTTCCGCGGCCGCGACCATCGGGCGCAATTGCGCGGCAAAGGTTTCCGCGGTGACGCCGACGATATCGACCTCCGCGCGGGTGCGGACCGCGTAACGGCCGTCGCCGGTGACGTCGATCCAGCACAGCACGCCGAGCGGGCGCATGCTGTCGTCGGCGCGACGCGCGGAGACCACGATCTGACCGATGCCGTCGCGGGGCTGCTTGAGCAACCGCCGCATCCGCGCCGTGGTGGAGGGACCGGCGACCGGCACGGTCACCAGATCGCGACTGTCCTCGCGCACCCGGTCCAGCGGTGCGGTGCGGCGCGGTTCGGCCCCGGCCGGGCATTCCGGCAGCAGCGAGACCACCCGGGCCGCGAGGGTACCGGAATTCCCGACGAACAGCCGCACGTCGCCGCCGCGATCGGGCGCGCTGCCGTGGCGCTGGGCCGCGACCACGGTGATGTGACCGGCGGCCGCGCCCAGCACCCGGACGGGCCGAGCCTCCCCCGCGCCGTGTTCGCCGAACACCTCGACGCATACGGTGGGCCGGGCGAGCAGTCGCAGCGCCGCCTCCAGATCGGGGTCCACGGTGCGGTCGCACCATTCGGTCAGCTCCGGGAGCTGCGCGGCCCGTTCGGCACTGTCGCGGGCGGACAATCGCACCGCGAGCGGATACGGGATCCGGTCACCGTCGATCCGTTGCCACGCCATCGCGAATTGATCGGGCGTCAGCGTCCATTTCACCGCCGCCGGACCGCCTCGGCTCCGGCCGTGACCCCGCGGTCAGTCATCCTCGGACCACTCGCCCAGCACGGGTGGGGTGGTCGGGTCGAGGTGCCCGACCAGTTCGCCGCCCGGCTCGGCCGGTTCGAGGAAGGTCGGCTCGTCGTCGAATTCGGAGTAGTAGTCCTCGTCCTCGTCCTCGTCGACACGGCGGATCGGCTTCGCCGCCACCGGGGTCGACGGTCCCTGTCGCACGGCATCGCCCGCGGCGAACGCGCCCCCGGCCAGGCCGCCCACGATGCCCGCGCCCATGCCGGACATCGAGTCGGCGCCGGGGTTGCGGTCCTGGTCGTGGTCGTCGCGCTTGGTCGAATCGGAATTCTGCGCCGTCGACGCCGGGCCGGTGGCCGCCCCGGCGGGACCCACGGCGGCCGCGGGGACCACACCGGGAGCGAGCGGTGCCCCGGCCGCGGGCTGCGCGGCAACGGACGGTTTCGACTGCGCGACACCATGATTCGTGGTCGCTACCACCGGCACCTCGGAGACCGCGGCGGCGGGAAGCGTGGTGTTCACCGGAGTCGTGATCGGCGTCGCGGGCTCTACGAGCGTCGGTGCGACCGCGGCGGGCGCCACGGCCGCGGGCCGATCGGCGGCCGGCTGGTCACCGCCGGGCCGGTCGCCGCCCGGTTCGCTCGGCCGATCCGCCGGAGCCGCTTCCGGCCCCTGCGGTCCGTCCACGGTCGGCGTCACCCGAGAGCCCGTCACCCGGCCGACCAGATCCGCACTGCCGCCACCCGGTGCGGTCGCCTCGTCACCCGGTGGCACGACAGCGGGATTCGGGTACATGCCGCCGTCGGGAAACGCCGGCACGCTGTCGCCGGTGCGCAGGAAGACACCGGCATAGACCGAATCCATCACCCGCACGGCGTCCTGCCGCACGTTCTCGGCGCTCTTCTGCACGACGACGTTGGCGGCCGCCTGTTTCGGATCCAGCAGTCCCGCTTCCAGATCCGGATGTGCGGTCACCTGTTGCGATACCGAGGCGCGCAATGTCTCGGCTGCGTCGTTGGCCTGCGCGAGTCGTTGTCCGACAACCGCCATCACATCGGACAGCTGCTGGCCCAGCCGTTCGAAGGCGGTCACCGCGTCGGCGGCCAGTTGCGCGGCACCACCGCGCCAGCCGTCGGCGATGGCGCCGCGGATTTCGGTATGCGCGGACTGGACGGCATCGGCCATCCCGGCCGCCGAACTCTGCCAGGCCTGGCGGCCGGCGGTGAGGATCTCGGGATTCAATTCCTGGACCCCACACTGGATTTCGCGATGGGTGAGGTTGTCGAACACCTCGACCGTCGGGGCGTAATCCGGGTCGGTATGCCCCTGCGCCGGCGGTGTTCCGTTGCCGCTGACCCTATGCATGTCCGACCCCCACCGGCTGCGACGGCTGTACCACGACCGCGGGTGGTGCGGTCTTCCCGATCGCCGCGGCGGCATCGGCATCGTGCTGGGCATAGGCGGCTGCGGCGGCACGCAGCGTCTGCGCCAATTGCCGTGCGGCATCGGCATATTCGCGTAACCGATCGACCGCGTCGGCGGCCTTGCTCTCGAAACCGCGGCGCAGCGACTGCCCCGACTCGAAGCCGCCGAATCCGGGCAGCGACGCGGCCGCGCCGAGGATGCGGATCTGCTGCTCGACCTGCTCGGCCAGTGACTCGTATCGACGCGCGCAGCGTTCGTGGGTGCCGTCGCCCACCAGTACGCCGTCGATCCACAGCTCTCCGTCGTCGACCGCCTGGGCCAGCGCACCGACATCGTTGCGCAGATCCCCGGCCTCGTGTGACTGCATCGCGGTCCCCCTTTCTCAACCCACTTCCGCGGCGCGGTAACGACGGTCCGCGACCTCGCGAATCCACTCCGCGATATCGGCGGTGACTGCCGCGTGCACCGGCTCGTGCAGCAAATCGTGCCCGGCATCGGTGTACTCGTGCAACCCCACCGACCGGTGCCGGGCCGACCATTCGCGCGCGGAGTCGATCGGTGCGCGACGGTCGTCCACACCGTGCAGCGCCAGGATCGGTAGTCCGGGCGGCAGGGCGGCGGGCGATTCGGCGGCCCGTTTCGGGGTGCCGGTCAGCACCATGCCCGCGCACCCGGCCATCTCCGGCAGCGACATCGACGCGAGACAGGTCGCCGCGCCCAGCGAGTGGCCCGCCAGGAACAGCGGCGGATCGGGCTGCTCGGCGCGCATCGCCCGCACCAGCGCGGCGGTGTCGGCCGCCAGTTCGGGGAGCGTTCCCGGCGCCGCCGGGTCGCCTTCGCTCAGCCCCTGACCCGCGGTGTCCAGACACCAGAGCTCGATCTCGCGCGCACCCAGGGCACGACCGAACCGATGGTAATGCCCGCTGTGCTGGCCGGTTCCGGGCAGGAACGCCACCACCGCCACCGGCCGCTCCACCGGCCACCGCCGATAGTGCAGTCGACCGCGGGCACCCTGGAAGTACGGCATCACCCCATTGTCACGGGCGGGTCGCCGGTGAGCGGGCCCGGCCCGGCGAAGTGAGACCGATATCCGACACGCCCCCCTCACGCCACGCCGTACGACCTCGAAAGATTACGCTGTTGCGCGACTCGGCACGCGAGCGGTGCGTCGGCCGCGTGCGGGTGTCCGGACTCAGGAGGGCCGCGATTGATTCTGTTCGGTGATCGTGTCGTGTGCAGCACCGATGACCTGGTGAGGGCAGCGCGCTGCGAATTCGCGCTGCTGCGCGCGCTCGATACCGAACTGGGCCTTGTCGTTTCGCCGAATCCGACCGATCCGGTGAGCTTTCCGCTGGGTTCGGACACACTGTCGGACGACGTGTTCGACGATGTGTACGCGGCTCTCGGCGCGGCCGTGATCGGCATCGATTCGCCGGCCGCCACGGCCACGGAATTGCGCCGCGCACACGAGCAGACCGTCGCCGCACTCGGCACCGACGCGCCGGCGATATTCGGGGCCACCTTCTTCGACGGATCCTTCGCGGCCGGATGCGCCGTCCTCGTCCGCCGCGACGACCTCACGCCGGTTCGGCCCCGGCGATCGGCGGCCGCGGCACTGCCCGACGTCGGCGCGACCGGCGAATCCGCGACAGCGGCCGCCGACGCCCCGGACCGCGACGCCGCGCCTACTCCGCATTCCTCCTTCATCCTGTACGTCCGTTCGATGTCGTCCGATGTCGCGGCGCTCATGGAGGCCGCGGCGTGTGCGCGCATGGTGCGCGCCAACGGATTCGACGTCGATCCGTGGGTCCGGATCCGGGATGCCGCGGGCGCGGAACGGATCTACGAGCTCGGTCCGGCCGAAACCGTGTACGCGGCGCGACGGATTCGGCTCGCCACGATCCTCGCCGCCAAACAGGACGAACTGCTGCCCGTGCAGTGGGGAGACCGCCGCTACCTCGCCTGCGGGCAATGCGCGAGCTGCACCGCCGAACTGGTGGCCGGGCGTGATCTGCTGCTGGTGGCCGGGATGCGACCGTCGGTGCGTGCGCAGCTGCGCGATGCCGGCATCACCACGGTCGATCGCCTCGCCGCCGCGGATTCGTCGGTGACCGGCGTTGCGGTACAGACGTTTTCGACGCTGCGGCGGCAGGCCGAGCTGCAGTTGCGCCGCGAGCGTTCCGGGCGCCCGGCCTATGCGGTCACCGATGCGGCCGCGTTCGGCGAGCTGGCCCGGCCCGACACCGGCGACGTCTTCGTCTCGGTCGCCGGATCGGCCGTCGGCGTCGGGGTCGCCGCGCGCGGTGCGGACGGTGGCGAGGGCGTGTTCCTGTTCCACGCCTTCACCACGCACGATCCGGTGGCGCTGCTGGAATTTCTGGCCGACCGCCAGCAGCACCATCCCGACCTGCGGATCTACCACTTCTGTTCGCCGATCCGGACGCTGCTTGCCGACCTGTGCGCACGCTGCGGCGCCGACGAGGAGACCGCCGACGAGCTGCTCGGCGCGCTGCTGGACCTGTATCCGATCGTGCGTTCCGCGCTGCTGATCGGCGCCCGGTCCTATGATCTGCCGGAAGTACTCGGCCTGCTCGACCCCGAGGCGGAACCGGTTCGCGCCGATCTCGAATCCTCCTGTGCGGCAACGCTGCGGCTGCGCGAGCGACTGTGCGAACTCGCCGCCGAGCACGACATCCAGCCCTGCCCGGTCCCCCGCCGCACCCTCGCCGAACAACCGGCCGCGGTGGAGGCGGCGCTGCGCGAATTCGCCTTCGACTACGACGACACTCGCAGTGCCGGACAGCAAGCCGCCGCGATGATGGCCGCGGTCCTGGGTTATCACCGGCGCGAGCGTCAGCCGCTGCACTGGGCGCACGAGGACCGCCTGCATCGGCCGATCGGTGAATGGGCCGATACCCCGGGGGTTCTCGTCGCGGACTGGGCCAGCGTCGACACGAAATGGCAGCACACCGACGACCGGCCGATGCGGCGCTACCTGAAGCTGACCGGCAGGCTCGGCACCGGACGTCCGCCGCCTCCGGGCACCGCGGTACGCACGCTCTACGATTCGCCCGTCCCCGACCTGCCGGCCACCCCCGGCCGGCGCGCCACCGCGGCGGCGACGGTCCTCGGCTTCGCCCTCGACGACAACTTCGACGATGTGGTGCGGGTGGAGGAGCTGCTACCGCCGGGATGCGCACCCTACGACGAACTGCCGGTCGCCATCGTGCCCGATCCGCCGGGCCGCGACGACAATCTGGAACAGGCGCTGAACGCCGTGGCGCACGATCTGCTGGTCAGCCTGCCGGACGTCCCGCTGACGGCGGCCTTCGATGTGCTGTGCCGGCGGCGGCCCCGGCTGCACGGCGCGACCGCGCTGCCGCAGGTCTTCGGCGACTACGCGGCCGCGATCACCGCGGCGGTGCTCGATCTCGACCACTCGTATCTCGCGGTGCAGGGGCCCTCGGGCACCGGCAAACTCGACACCGCGGCGCGGGTGATCGAGCGGCTGGTGACCCGCTACAAGTGGCGCGTCGGGGTGGTGGCGCAAACACATTCGGCCGCCGAGGTGCTGCTCGACGCCGTGGTCCGCGTGGGCGTACTGCCCGAACTGGTCGCCAAATCGGATGTGCACACCGTGGCTCCGGAATGGCTGGGAATCGCCGCCGACCGCTATCCGCGCTTCCTCGACAACGCGGTGAACGGTTGTGTGATCGGCGGACTGACCGGCGATTTCACCGATCCCGACCAGGTGGCGCCGCAGAGTCTGGACCTCCTGGTGATCGCCGACGCCGGGTACTTCCCGCTGGCGCAGGCGATCGCGGTCGGCGCGTCGGCGCGCAATCTGCTGCTGATCGGCGATCCCGCTCCGCTGCCGGGTACCGGCCTGCATCCCGAGCGCGTCCACGAATCGGCCCTGGGTCGCATCGTCGGCGACAACCCCACGGTGCCCACGGCTTTCGGCTATTTCCTGGAGCGCACCTGGCGGATGCATCCCCAGGTGTGCGGGCCGGTGTCGTCGCTGCGCTACGGCCGCCGGCTGCGCTCCAACGAGACGGTCACCCTCGCCCGCGAACTCGAGGGCGTCGCGCCGGGTGTGCGAGCGGTGCCGGTCGAACATCACGGCAACAGCACCGAATCCGCGGAGGAGGCCCGCGAGATCGTCCGTCAGGTCCGGTCCCTGCTTGGCCGCACCTGGCGCCAGGGCGTACTCACGCGGCGGCTGCATCCGCACGACATTCTGGTGGTCACGCCCTATCACGCGCAGGTGGCACGCATTCGAATGCTGTTGTCGCGGGCCCGGATCGAGGACGTGGTGGTCGGCACCGCCGATCGCTTCCGCGGCCGGGAGGCGGCGGTCGTGCTGATCTCGATGACAACCTCGGCCCCCGCCGACGCACCACACGGAATGGACGATCTGCTCTCGCGGCATTGGCTGACCACCGCTGTCTCCCGGGCGATGTGGTCGGCGATCGTCGTGGCGTCGCCGCTGCTCACCGACTATCTGCCCGAAACCCCCGAACAGCTGCCCGATCTGGCCGCCTACCTCGAACTGACCGGGCGCGGCTAGCCGAAGTTGCGGCCCTCGCCCCGATACGTCGGCACCGTGGTGCGCCGGTCGTCGGCATCTACGATGTGGATGGCGTCGAAGCGTTCGCAGAGCTCACCGGCCTTGGCGTGGCGCATCCACACTCGATCCCCGACGGCCAGGTCCGCTGCGCCCGTGAACGGCGTCTGCACCTCGCCCGCACCCTCGGTGCCGATCAACCGTAACCCCTTGGGCCACACCGGCTTCGGCACTCGTGAGGCACCGGCCGGACCGGAGGCGATATAGCCGCCGGCGAAGACGGTGGCGATCTCGGCAGCCGGGCGGCGCAGCACCGGCAGCGCGAAATACAGCGCGGGACGAGGCGTGAACGCGCGATATCCGTCGAACAGCGTAGGCACATAGAGACCGGATCCGGCCGTCACCTCGGTGACCTCGGGTGCCGCCACACTCACCTCGATGGACCCGCTGCCGCCGCTGTTGACGATCTCGAGCTCACCGGCCACCGAACGCACGGCGTCGAGCACATGCGTACGGCGAGTGCCGATTTCGGCCGCGGAGAGCCGTTTGACCAGCCGCACCGCGGGATTGGTGTCGGGCAGGCCGGCGATCTGGGCCTCGTAGGTCATCACACCCACCACCCGGAAGCCGCGCTCGCGAGCGACCCGGGCCAGCCGCTCGGCCTGCTCCGGAGTCCGGATCGGCGATCGGCGCACTCCCAGGTGCAGCGGGCCGATCCGCAACGAGGCGTCGACGTCCAGGCACACCCGCGGGCTGATTCCGGCGCCACCGACCGCGGCGCGGATCAGATCCAGCTGGGCGACGTCGTCGATCATCAGCGTGATCGAGTCGAGCAGGGTGGCGTCGGCGGCCAATTCGGCCAGCGCGGCGCGATCGACGCTCGGATAGCCGAGCAGAATGTCGCGTGCCCCGTGTCCGGCCAGCCACAGTGCCTCACGCAACGAATAGGACATGATGCCGGCGAATCCGCCGTGGCCGGTGAGCTGCGATCCGAGCACTTCCTCGAGGACCGCGCGGCAGCGCACCGATTTGCTGGCCACCCGGATCGGCACGCCGCGGGCCCGGCGCACCAAATCTGCGGCGTTGGCGCGCAGGGCGCTCAGGTCCAGCGCGGCCAGGGGCGGATCGAGGTCCGCGGTGGCGGCGTGCAGGTCGGCGATGGGCGACGCGTCTGTCACCACATCAGCCAATCACGAAACTGGTCAAACGTCCAGGAGAACCCCGCGCGTCGTTACCGATCGACCGCCTTGGTGATCAGCGTGGCGACCAGATCGTCCAGCACCACGAGCGTGGTCTCGTCGTCACCGTCGGCGAGCCAGCGCAGCACGGCGCCCTGGATCACGGCCAGCACATACGCCGATATCGCCGCCACCGGCTCGATCCACTGGGTATCGGAACGCTCGGCACACGCGTACAGCGCCGCACCGACCTCGGCGTCCAGGTCGCGCAGCCACTCCGTCGCCGAGAGACCGGGGCAGTCGGCCTCGCCCTCCCAGCGGCGGCGTAAGGAACTGATCGTGAGATCCAGCGTGTGCACCTGCCGTTGCGGGGTGGCCCGGATGGCCGACCACATCGCACTCACGCCGGCATGCAGAACCACCCGCAACGCGCGCGTGCCCGTGCAGTCGCAGGCGGCCGACGCGGCGTCGATGGCCTCCTGCACGATCGGCCGCGGCCGGACCCGAATCATCTCTCCACTAGCGCTCAACGACGACTCCCTCGGCGAAAGAACTCGCGCACCTCGCCTGCGCGGCTCGCTCAACGGGCATCAGATCCGCGGTGATCTCTTCCGAGGTCTACCCCGGGCGGCCCGTTCAACATCCGTCAATGTTAGAGGGTTTTCGGGGATCGTGACCAGGTTCAACGGGTCATTCCGTACTGAAAGATTGTTTTGTTACCACCCCGACACATCCCGCGGTGGGGTTCGGCGGTGGATCCGCCACGGTCAGGGCGGCTGCCGCGCGGGCGCAAACGCTCAGAACTCTACGGCCTCGGGCCGGGAATCGTTATATCGATGTGGGCGAGCACACAGCTGAGCCATCGCCGCCCACCGTGTCGAACCCGCCGATAACCTGGAGTCGTGACAACGGTGCGCCCCGATCATCTCCACATTCCCGGCACCTTCAACTACCGCGACGTCGGCGGCCTGCGCACGGCGAGCGGGACCAAGATTCGCAGCGGAGTTCTGCTCCGGTCGGCTCAGCTGTGCCGGCTCGACGAACGCGGACACGACATCCTGCGCCGGCTCGGCGTCGCCACCGTGCACGATCTGCGCGGGCCCGGCGAGGCCGACCGGATGGGCGTCGACGTCCTTCCCGACGGCGTGCGGCTGGAGGTGACACCGTTCCACTCCGGGGTCGGCGCCGCCCGGGCCCCGCACGAGGCTCCGGAGGCGACGGCGCAGCCGCCGCACGAGGCCGCCGCGCGCGACGACGCCGCGACGACCGGCCGCCACCTCGACCTGCTCGAGGTCTACGCCGAATTCCCCTCGATGCCGGAGGCGGGACTCGCGATCACCGCGATGGCCCGGTCGCTGGCCCGCGGCGACGGCGCGGTGCTGGTGCACTGCGCGGCCGGTAAGGACCGCACCGGCTGGGCGGTCGCCACCCTGCTGCGGGCCGTCGGCGTCACCGAGGACGACGTCCTGGCCGATTATCTGCTCAGCAACGAGGCCGTCGAATCGCTGGCCGCCGACGTGGCGCGCAATTCCGGCGAGTCGCTGCCGCCCGCCCTGCTGGGCGTGAGCATCGAATACCTCGCCGCCGGCACCGAGGCCATGCACCGCCACTACGGCACCCTCGACGCCTATCTCGAGGCCATCGGCATCACACCGCGATTGCGGGCCGCCCTGCACACCCGCATGCTGGAGTGATCCAGTCCTGTCGGCCGGCACCGGCTATCCGGTGCGGTGGACCAGGCCGTCGGTGTCGATGCTGACCTGATTTCCGGTGTGGAACCAACTGCCCGTGAACCGCGATTGCGTGGTCTGCGGGTCGTTCCAGTAGCGCGGGGTGATATTCGGCCCGCGACAGAGCAATTCGCCGCTGCCCACCCCGGCCCGCGGCCCCCACAGCGCCAATTCGGTACCGCCGAACGGGAATCCGAGAACGTCGCTGCCCGGCGTCACGCCGCTGTCCATCAGGGCCAATCCGATGCCGCTGGTTTCGGTCGCACCCCATACCGACCACTGCCGGGCCAGCGGAAACACCTCGCGCAGCGCCTCGGCGACGATTTCGGCGGTGCCGGCGTCGGTCGCGGCCAGTTCGGCACGATGTCCCGCACTGCACACCTGGCGCACGCCCTCCGCCCGCAATCCGGCCAGTTCCGGGAGCAGGCCCGCGAAGATGCGGGGCGTCGCGGCCACCATATCGATACGTTCGGCGACGATCGTCTCGGCGATCATCGCCGGATCCGGGGCGAGGACGACCGTGCCGCCCACAGCGAAGGTCGGCAGCAGTTGATCGACACAGCCGCTCGCGTGCGCCAGCGGCATCAGGACCAGATTGCGCAATCCTTCGGTCGGCAGGTCGAAGGCGCCCACCACCGAGCGCACCGCCGACAGCAGATTCTCGTTGGTCAACTCGACGCCGCGCGGACCGCCCGGCGCCTCCGAAAGGCCTTGGCTCGCAGCGCCGCTGGTGTAGCACAGCAGGGCGAGCTCGCTCAGCGAGGCACCGTCGTCGATGAAGGCCGCGCCGTCGGGGAAGTCGGCGTAACCGGCGTCCGCACCGCCGCCGTCGAGGACGAAATCCGCGCAGCTGTCCGCGATCACCTGGGCGGCCACGGCATCGGGCAGCCCGTCGTACACCAGCACCGGCACCGCACCGGACAACAGGGCGCCGAGGAAGGCCTGGACCCAACGCGCGCCCACCGGCATCCGCACGGCAACCCGGTCGCCGTAACCGATTCCGTGTTCCTGAAGTCCGCCGGCGATCCGGGAGGCGGCATGCCACAGCTGCCGGTAGGTCAGCCGCGGACCGCCGATTTCGACGACCGCCTCCCGGGCCGAAAACGCGTGTACCTGCACATCGAGCAGTTCGGTGAGGGCCGGATTGAGATTTCCGTACCGCAGCACGCCGTCGGCACCGCGAGCAAGAGGGTTGCCGCACCACGGATTTCGCGTCTGCGGATATTCGATCAGAAGCTGCGTCATCAAGTCCCTCCGGATGCCTCGATCAACAGGCATCTGTGACTATATGACGCAGATCACAATCGCGGGGCGTTAGGCGACAAAGATGTCCGGGCGATCACCGCCCTGTGTAGCTCGCCTTCCCCGGGCCCACCTCCAGGAAGCTGCGCACCGCACCCCGCAAATCCTCGGTTTCGAACAGTTCACCGGAGACCTTGGGCGTCACCGAATCGGCATGTTCGACGCCGCCGGAACGCCATGCCGCGATGATCTGCTTGGTGGCCGCGTGCGCGCGGGTCGGGCCGTCGGCGAGGCGGGCGGCCAGCGCCCGGGCCGCGGTGTCGACATCCTCGTGCACCGCGTTGACCACACCCCAGTCGGCGAGGGTGGCCGCGTCGTACAGGTCGCCGGTCATGACCAGCTCCCGCGCCCGGCCGGAACCGGCGCGCTCGGCCAGCCGCTGCGGGCCGCCCATCGACGGCGTCAGGCCCACGACCGTCTCCACCAGCCCGAACTTGGCCTTCGGCGAGGCCAGCAGGATGTCGCAGGCCAGCGAGATCTCGAAGGCAGCGGTCAGGGTGAGGCCGTGGGCGGCGAAGACGACCGGGCACGGCAGGGCCTCGACCGGGTGGATGATGCCCTGGAACAGGCGCTGCCACAGTTCGGCGCCCTGATCCACGCTCAGCCCGTCGAATTCGTGGACGTCGACCCCACCGGAGACGACCTTGCCCTCGGCGCGGATCAGCAGCGCGCGCGGCGGATTCGCGGTCAACTCGGCGAGATCGGCGGCGAGCGATCCCAGCAGCGCCGAATCGAACAGGTTCAACGGCGGATGGTCGATGGTGATGATCGCGAGCTGGGCGCCGGCCTCTGTCTCGGTCCGCTCCAACCGGGTGGGTTTCGAATCGCTCATCGGCCGAATCTATCCAGAACCAGTCGTAACCGGTACCCCGGCCGCCGGTCTGCCAGACTGGTCCGGTGGATACCTCGCCGATCGAGCACGCCGGTTCGAACACCGCGACCTATGTCGAGCCCGGCGAATTCAAACGGGACACGAACTACATCACGACCCGGATCACCGCCGACGGCCGCGACGGCTATCCCGTCGAACCGCAGCGTTATCGGCTGATCGCGGCGCGGGCCTGCCCGTGGGCCAACCGCACGCTGATCGTGCGGCGGCTGCTCGGCCTGGAGCAGGTGATCTCGCTGGGGTTGTGCGGGCCGACCCACGACAAACGCAGCTGGACCTTCGACCTCGATCCGGACGAGGTGGACCCGGTGCTGGGCATCCACTTCCTGCGCGACGCCTACCTCGCGCGCGACCCGGAGTATCCGCGCGGCATCACGGTCCCGGCGGTGGTGGACGTGCCGACCGGACAGGTGGTCACCAACGACTACCCGCAGATCACGCTCGACTTCTCCACCGAGTGGACGCAGTTCCACCGGCCGGGCGCGCCGCAGCTGTATCCCGAACCGCTGCGCGCCGAGATCGATCAGGTGAACCGGCGCGTCTACACCGAGGTCAACAACGGTGTCTACCGCTGTGGCTTCGCCGGCGGCCAGGATGCCTACGACGCCGCCTACGATCGGCTGTTCACCGCGCTGGACTGGTTGTCGGAACGGTTGAGCGAACAGCGTTACCTGGTCGGCGACACCATCACCGAGGCCGATGTGCGGCTGTTCACCACGCTGGTGCGGTTCGACCCGGTGTATCACGGCCATTTCAAATGCAATCGGAACAAGCTCACCGAACAGCCCGTGCTGTGGGCCTACGCGCGCGACCTGTTCCAGACCCCGGGCTTCGGCGACACCATCGATTTCACGCAGATCAAGCGGCACTACTACATCGTGCACAGCGATATCAATCCGACCGGGATCGTGCCGAAGGGGCCGGAACTGTCGGGCTGGCTGACACCACACGGCCGAGAAGCACTGGGCGGCAAGCCCTTCGGGGACGGCACCCCGCCTCCGCCGCCCCTGCCGGCGGAGCGGGTTCCGGCCGCCGACTGGGTCTGAGCGTCACCGGGCGGAGGCTGTCCCCGCCTCCGCACCGGATCCGCTCGTGCGTCGTTTCGTCAGGCGGAGGTTCCCGCGTAGGTGCCGAAGCTCCAGAACACGCCTTCGGGATCGCGGCAGGTGAATCCGCGCGAGCCGTAGTCCTCGTCGCGGAGCCCGCGCACGATGGTCGCACCGGCGGCGCGGGCGCGTTCGTAGAGTCCGTCCGGGTCGTCGACGACGATGTACACCGAGCCGGTCCCCGGCGGCTGCTCGCAGAGCGCGGAATCGTCGCGCTGTGAACCCAGCATGATCCCGCCGCCGCCGGGCCAGCCGAGTTCGGCGTGCTGGACCACGTCGGCGGTGCCGTAGCGCGCGACTTCTACGAAGCCGAAGGCACGCTGCAGGAAGTCGATCGCCGCCGGGGCGTCACGGTAGATGAACGTCGGCCACAGCGGGGCGGTCGTCGTCGCGGTACGGGTCGTTGCGGTATCGGTTGTTTCGGTCATGCACCCAGCCTTTCTCGCCCGGGTCCCCGTCGTCTTGGACGAATGGGAACACCTCGCGCGCACGCCACGCCGACGGCGGGCAACCGGCCAGTTCGCGCCACTCGCGGGCCATATGGGCCTGGTCGTAATAGCCGGTCGCGGCGGCCACCTCGGCGATGCTCACCTCGGGGCGGCGCACCATGCGATGCGAGACCTCGAAGCGGGTCAGCCGCGCGGCCTCCTTCGGCGTGATGCCGAACTCGCCGGCGAATCGCGCGGCCAGATGCCTTCTGCTCCAGCCGATCTCGTGCGCCACCCGATCGACCGCGGGTGCGCCGGCGGGGTCGGTCAGCAGCCGCCAGGCCCGGCGGAGATTGGCGTCCATCTCGAGCCGGCGCGCATCGATCGCGGCGACCCGCGCGCAGAAGACCTCGTCCAGCACGGCGAACCGCGCCCGCCAGTCGGAGGTCGCGGCGATCCGCTCCCGCACGCGCTCGGCCTCGGGCCCCAGCAGATCCGATAGATCGACGATCCACTCCCCCAGCTCACCGGCGGGTATGCCGAACAGCGCCCGCGCGCCCAGCGGTGTCACCGCCAGCTGGATTCCGTGCTGGTAGCCGTTGTGCGCGATCAGTGTCGGCCGCAGCGTCAGCCCGCCGGCCAGCGCGTCCCAGCAGCCTCCGGCCTGGTCGGGATGGGAGGACACCGGCACGTCGATCGGTTCGTCGATGGTGAGGATCACCGTGATCGAGGTACTCGGCATGCCGACGTGCACGCCCGGATCGAATCCGCGCAGCAGATAGCCGTCGTAGCGGCCGAGATAGGGCCGCAACGACGGGGCGGGCAACCGGCGCGCTCCCGCGGAGACACCACTCACCCTCTCCACGGTAGGCGGCGCGGAGCCGCGGTGGAACCGGACCCGGGCGCGGTTCGTTGCACGGACGACGGCCGTATCGGCCACCGTCGCCGACTTCGTCCGCGGCCGTCGGATCGGCACCACTAGAGTTTGTGCCGACCGGACGAGAGGGGTGCGTTACCGATGTTCGACAGCGGCGTGGAAAAGGCCGTGCGGTCACTGCTGGACAACGGGGCACAATTGCAGGCTCCCGCGGTCGCGAAGTACGTCGACCGGTTCCGCCGGGCACATCCGGACGAGAGTCCGGCTCAGATCCTCGATCGGCTGGAGAAGATCTATCTCACGACCGTGACCGGCAGCGGCACCGCGGTCGGCGCCACGGCCGCCGTGCCTGGGGTGGGCACCCTGACCTCGCTCGCGGCGATGAGCGCGGAAACCACCTTCTTCCTCGAGGCCTCGGCCGTCTTCACCCTGGCCGTCGCCGCCGTCCACGGCGTCGCCCCCGAGGACAAGGAACGCCGGCGTGCGCTGGTGCTGGCGGTGGTGCTCGGCGAGAGCGGTATGGAGATCGTGCAGCAGAGCGTGGGCCATTCGGCCAAGAACTGGGGCACGCTGCTGGCGGAGCGGATCCCGGGCATCAAGGGCATGAACGAATCGCTGATGAAGCGATTCGTCGTCCAGTTCGTCACCAAGCGCAGCATGCTCATGTTCGGCAAGATCCTGCCGGCCGGAATCGGCGCGGCCGTCGGCGGATTCGGCAACCGCGCCCTGGGAAAGAATGTGATCGGCAACGCGCACAAGGCATTCGGCCCCGCACCGATGCGGTGGTCCGGCCGTACCGCACGCGGTACCGTGATCGACGCCGATCCGCTTCCGGCACTGGGTAATCCGGACGGCACCGCCTCCGGTTCGACGGCCGAGCAGCGATGAGCGCGGCCCGCTCGCTCGCCGTCTCGATCAGCGGACTGCACAAGCAGTTCGAGGGTGTGGTCGCCTTACGCGATGTCGGGTTCTCGGTTCCGGCCGGCACCACCGCGGCCCTCGTCGGCCCGCCCGGGTCCGGAAAATCCACGCTGATCCACATTCTGCTCGGACTGCTGCGAGCCGATTCCGGCGTCGCCGAGACCTTCGACGGCGGCGGGATCGGCGCGGTGCTGCAGCCGCGCGGACTGCACCCGGCCCGGACCGTGCGCGCCCAGTTGCGGGTGTACGCGGCCGCCGCGGGTGTCGACGACGAACGGGTCGACGCCCTGCTCGCGATGCTGCGCCTCGACGAGGCCGCCGCCACGCGGGTGCGGGATGTTCCCGACGGCCTGCGCACGCGGCTCGCGGTGGCGCAGGCACTGCTCGCACAGCCGCGCCTGCTGGTGCTCGACGACCCGTTCGAAGGTCTCGAATCGCCCGAGCGGGCATGGCTTTTCGACTATCTACGGGCTCATGCCCGGCGCGGTGGCACCACCCTGTTCACCTCGCAGAGCCTGGCCACGGCCGTGCCGGTCTGCGATCAGGTGATCGTGCTCTCGGCCGGTTCGGTGGCCTATCAGGGCAGTCCGCGGCGGCTGCGGCGCAACCATCCGGATCGGCTGGTGGTCGCGGCGTCGAGCCCGATCGCGCTGGCCACCACGCTGGCCGCGCAGGGCTTCACCGACGCGGTGATGCGCAGTGACGGCCGACTTGCCGTCGCCGAGGCTTCTCGCGCCGAGATCGAGGCCGCCGCGGCGCTGGCCCGGGTCCATCTCGGCGAGGTGGTGGCCGAACCCGTCCACCCGGATCGGGTGCTGGCCATCCTCACCAAATCGTCCGCGCCGCCGGCCTATCCCGCCCCCGCCCCTGCGACCATGTACGGAACGCGATGATGCTGCCGACCCTGCCCACCGTTCCCGCCGAGGTGAACCGGGCGGCGACCGCCGAACTGCGCAAGATCACCGCGGTGCGCTCCGGCTGGATGCTGCCCCCGGTGCTCGCGGCCGTGGGCTTCGTCGTCGCCTCGGCCTCCGCGTTGCGCGGGTCGGGTCCGCAACCGCGCGAGGCGCTGGTCACCGGGACCGCGACCCTCGGGTTGTATCTGGCGATCGCGGTGGCGGTGGGTGCGGCGGCGATCGGCGGCGCGGTCGCGGCCGGCGACGAATACCGCTACCGCGGCATGGAACTCACCGCGCTGTTCACGCCCGACCGCAACGTGCTCTTCGGCGCGAAAGCCGGTGTGGCCGCGGCCTATTCGCTGGTTCTCGCGGCGTGCGCGGAGATCGGCGCGGCGCTGGGCCTGCTGGCCTTCGGGCGGCACACCGTCGAATTCGGCTGGCGACTGGTGGGGGTGTTCGGCGGCGGCCTGCTCGCGGCGGTGTGCTGGGGCGTGATCGGCGTGGGCCTGGGATTGCTGGTGCGTTCACCCAATCTGGCCGTGATCGCGATGGCGGGATGGCTGTTCATCCTGGAACCGCTGATCTGGCTGGTCGCCAAGGGCGCGGGCATCGCGGGCGTGGTGGTGCTGCTGCCGGGTTCGGCCACCATCGGCTCGGTCGCGGTCGGTTCGTTCCCCGAGAGTCCGTTCCTGCCGCCGAATGCGGCCTCGGCCGTGGTGCTGGTGGTCTGGGCGATCGCCGCCGGGGCGGCCGGTTGGTGGTATCTGCGCACGCGCGACATCTGATTCGACAGCCGATCCGGGTGGAATTTCCCGCACGGGGTGCGGGAGACGCCGGGTGTCGGGGCGCGTCGGTACCGTCGAATCGACATGAACGACACCGAAACCCTCGACCCCGGATCCCGCCGCGACGCCGGCTCGGCCGCGGCGGCACCCTCCCGCCGCGCGCCCGATGCGGGCCGCGGCGGCTGGTTGCGACGGCTCTGGACTGCCTGCGCCGGTCATCCGCGGGTGCTCGCCGGCGTCGTTCTGGCCGTGGTGGCGGGAGCCGGCGCGGAGGCCGCGGCACCCCTGGCCGCGAAGGCCGCGTTGGACCGGGCCCGGGCCGGCGAGGTCGGGGCACTCGCTCCGATCGCCGCGATATTGGTCGCCCTGGCCATCGCCCGCTTCGCTGCGACCTACGGGCGGCGCTGGCTCGCGGGACGGCTGGCGCTCGACGTCCAGCACGAGGTGCGGGTGGACCTGCTCACCGCGCTGCACCGCTACGACGGACCGCGACAGGACCGGTTGCGCACCGGCCAGGTGGTGTCGCGCTCGATCAGCGATCTGCAGTTGGTGCAGGGGCTGCTCGCGATGGCGCCGCTCTCGGCCGCCTCGCTGCTGATCTTCGTCTTCGCCGCGGTGGCCATGCTGGTGCTCTCGCCGCCGCTGGCCCTGGTGTCGTTGCTGACCGTGCCGGTGCTGGCGCTGGTGGTGTACCGGGTGCGGCCGCGGCTGCACGCGGCCACCTGGTCGGCGCAGCAGCGGGCGGCCGATCTGGCCCAGCACGTCGAGGAAACCGTCACCGGCGTGCGGGTGGTGAAGGGTTTCGGCCAGGAATCGCGGATGGTGCGGATTCTGGAGGAGCACGGGCGGCGGCTCTACGCGCACCGGATGCGCGCGGCGCGCATCGATTCCCGGTTCGCGCCGACGGTGTCGGCGATTCCACAGGCCGGGCTGGTGATCGTGATCGCCCTCGGCGGCACGCTGGCGCTGCGTTCGGTGATCGGCGTCGGCACCTTCCTGGCCTTCGCGACCTACGTGACCATGATGGCTTCGAGCACCCGGATCCTGTCCAACGTCCTGGTCATGGCGCAGCTGACCCGGGCGGCGGCCGAACGCGTCTATCAGGTCATCGACGAGGCTCCGGAGACCATCGACCCGCCCGATCCGCAACCGCTGCCGGAGGGGCCGCTAGGGCTGCACATCCGAGGCCTCACCTTCGGATTCGACCCGGGACGCCCGGTGCTGCACGATTTCGATCTCACCGTGCGCCCCGGCGAGACGGTGGCGGTGATCGGACCGGCCGGCTCCGGAAAATCGACGCTGACACTGCTGCTGCCGCGATTCCACGCGCCCGAGTCGGGACGGATCAGCCTCTTCGGGGCGGACCAGGATCCGGAGACCGCCGGGATCGATATCGGGCGGGTGCGGGCCGCCGATCTGCGCGAGGCGATCGGCGTCGTCTTCGACGAGCCGTTCCTATTCTCCGACACCATCTCCGCCAATATCGCGCTCGGCGCACCGGATGCCGGTCCCGAGGAGATCCGCGCGGCCGCCCGGATGGCCGCGGCCGACGAATTCATCCGCGCCCTGCCGGACGGTTACGACACCGTCGTCGGCGAGCGCGGCCTCACGCTCTCCGGAGGGCAGCGGCAACGCCTTGCCCTGGCGCGCGCCCTGCTCGCCGACCCGCGCGTCCTCGTCCTCGACGACGCCACCTCCGCGGTGGACGCCGTCACCGAGGCCGCGATCTTCGACGCCCTGCCCGCCCACGGCCGCACCACGCTGATCCTCGCGCACCGCGAATCGACCCTGGCACACGCGGATCGGGTGATCCGTCTGCCGGGACCGGGCGGCCGTATCGTGGAGCCGGGCCCGGATGGATTCCCGGATACCGAACTCGTTGCGGCTGCCGAGGATTCGAGTTCGGAACCGGATGCGCCGCCGGAGATGCGGGCCGCGCTGGCGAGTCTGGCTCCGGCGACCGAACAACCGGAGCTCGACGATCGCGAGCTGGAACAGCCGGATCCGAAATTCCGGCTGGTGCGGTTGCTGCGGCCGGTGCGCCGGCTGCTGGCGGCCGTGGTCGCGCTGCTGGCCGTGGACGCGGCCATCTCGGTGGCGTTCCCGGCGCTCACCCGATTCGCACTCGACGACGGCGTCGGACAGCATCGCAGCGCCGTACTGGCGGTCGCGGCCGTCGCCGGGGTGGTGCTGGTGGTCCTGAGCTGGGTGGCCGAGGCTCTCAACACCCGGCTCTCGGCGCGCGGCGGCGAGCGGGTGCTGTACGGGCTGCGGGTGCGCAGCTACGCCCACCTGCAGCGACTCGGCCTGGACTACTACGAGCGCGAGCTGTCCGGCCGGATCATGACGCGGATGACGACCGATATCGACGCGCTGTCGACCTTCCTGCAAACCGGGCTGGGCACCGCCCTGATCAGCCTCGTCACGGTCGTGGGCATCGTGATCGCACTGCTGGTGATCGACGCCGCGCTGGCCGTCGTGGTGTTCGTGGCGCTGCCGCCGTTGATCGTGGCGACGGTGTTCTTCCGCCGCGTCTCGGCCTCGGCCTATTCGGCCTCGCGGGAACGGGTGGCCACGGTCAACGCCGACTTCCAGGAGAACGTCGCGGGCCTGCGCGCGACCCAGGCCTACCGCCACGAGGCCGAGGCCGCCCGCCGGTTCACCGACTATTCCGATCGATACCGCCGAGCCCGGTTGCGGGCCCAGCGCGCCATCGCGCTGTATTTCGCGTTCGTGCTGGCGTGGGCGGATCTGGCGCAGGCGGCGGTGGTGTATCTGGGCGCTCGCGAGGTCGCGCACGGCACCACGACGGCCGGCACGCTGGTGGCCTTCGTGCTCTACCTGAGCCTGTTGTTCGGGCCCATCACCCAGCTCTCCCAGGTCTTCGACGGCTACCAGCAGGCCCGGGTGGGGTTGCGCCGCATCGAAACGCTGCTGCACACGCCGTCCTCGATCGCTCCCGATCCGGCCGATGCGGTCGACATCGAGGACGGACTGCGCGGCGACGTGCGCTTCGACCGCGTGACCTTCCGCTACCCCGACGCCAGAACGTCTGCGCTGGAAGATGTTTCGCTGCACATCCCGGCCGGCTCGACCCTCGCGCTGGTCGGAGAGACCGGGGCCGGCAAATCGACGGTGGTCAAACTGCTGGCGCGCCTCTACGACCTTCCCCGTTCGCATCCCGGCGGAGACGGGGCCGGCGCACACTCCGGATCCATTCGCGTCGACGAGATCGATATCCGTGACTACCGGCTCGACCGGTTCCGTGCCCGGCTCGGCGTGGTCCCTCAGGAAGCTCACTTGTTCACCGGCGACGTCGCCAGCAACATTGCATTCGGGAAACCTTGTGCCACATCGGCCGACATCGCCCGGGCCGCCGCGGCGGTCGGCGCACTCGAGATGATCGAGACGCTGCCGCGCGGTATGGCCCAGCCGATCGGCGAGGGCGGACGCGGGCTGTCGGCGGGGCAACGCCAGCTGATCGCGCTGGCCCGCGCGGAGCTGGTGGACCCGGATCTGCTGCTGCTCGACGAGGCCACCGCGGTGCTGGATCCAGCAAATGAGGAAAAGGTGCTGGTAGCGAGCAGATCGCTGGCTCGCGGGCGCACCACGGTGATCGTGGCGCACCGCTTGGCGACCGCCGCGCGCGCCGATCGGATCGCGGTTGTCGCGCACGGCCGGATCGTGGAATTCGGCGCGCACGAGCAGTTACTGGCGGAGCGCGGAATCTATAACCGACTCTGGGAGGCAGCCGATTCCGACGAAGGAATATTCTCGACCGGGGACGAGTCGTCACCTATGAGGCTGGGTCTGTCCGGGGGTGGTTAACCGGACAGTGGCGCGGCGGTGCGCCTACGCATGGCCGCGCTGGGGCACGCTGTCACGGCTGGGCCTATCCTCAGAAAGGGCGCATCGGCGCACATCGTGCCGATCGACCCGTGCCGGGCACGTCACAAACGTCGCAGCGCGAAGAACGAAATGAGGCGAACACCTGCTGTGAGCAGCTCAACATCCCAGTTCGGACAGAACCAGTGGCTCGTCGACGAGATGTACCAGAAGTACAAGCAAGATCCGTCGTCGGTCGATGAGAGCTGGCACGAGTTTCTCGCCGACTACACACCGGAATCGCCGGGTGAGATAGCCAACAGCACTCCCGCCGCCTCCGCGCCGACCGCCGCCCCCAGCGCGCCGGCCACTCCGGCTCCGGCCCCCGGCGAACGGGGAAGGTCGTAGAGGCGCGCCAGCAGTTTGACCACCGTCGATTTGCCGGCCCCGGTCTCTCCG
>NZ_LZMK01000308.1:0-10161 GCF_001665865.1 Nocardia sp. 852002-20019_SCH5090214
CTCGGCCCGGTCCCCTCGGGATTCTCCCTTCTCTCCGGATTCCCCGGCGTCGGCATCGCCCGACGACCCGCGCGCCGCACGAGCCGCCGCCGCATCAGCCCCCGCCGCATCAGCCGCCGCGAAAGCCCGGCCCGGGACAGCCCGGCGTAGGCCATCATGACCCATGCGGTGGCCACCACGACCATCACGGTCACGACCCCGATCACCACGGCGATCACCGAGGGCACGGCCACGGGCATGATCACGGTCACCACGGTCACCACGGCCACGACGGAAATGATCACGACCATGGCGGCCCCGACCACGGTGGCCACGAGCACGGCGGCCACGGTCATGACCGTCACCACGGCGGCCACGGCGATCACGACCACGGTGGCCACGGCCATGACCATCATCACGGCGGCCACGGCCACAATGGGGATCACGACCACGGTGGCCACGAGCACGGCGGCGACGGTCATGACCACCACCACAGTGGCCACGGCCATCACGGGGGTCACGACCACGGCGGCCACGAGCATGGTGACCACCATCATCACGCCCACGACCACCACCATCTGCCGGGGTCGCAGGCTCAGCCGAACATCCCGGTACCGCCGTGGCTTTCGGACTCGAGCGTCCCGGGCAATGCCGCCTCACAACCGTTCCCGTTGCCGGGCGCGGGTATCGAGCGGAACGTGAACCCAGCCGGAACCGGGCTCAACCCATTCGGCGATCCGCTGGGCGCGATTCCTCACATGCCTGAACCTGCTGTCCCACAGCAGCTTCCGCCGCAGCCGGCCCCTGAACCGCGGGTATCCGACGGTCCACACGCAGCGATCCCGCCGGATCATGGCGTCGGGCAGGGGCCTGGCGGTGCCGACCGGTACGGGGCCGGGTACGGCAATGGGAACGGCCACGGCACCGGATACGACCCGGGAGCCGGATACGGGAACGCCCACGATCGGCAATTCTCGGTCGGTCGCCCGTTCTCCCTCGGTGATCCGGCAATCGGCGCAGCGGGAAACCTTGGGGTACAACCGGTTCCGGCAGAGCAACCGCAGAACAACTTCCCGCAGAACGGCTTCCCACCGTTCGCCCCACCGATGCCGCAGGGCAACAACCCGGCTTCCGCCTCCACTCCGGCACGTCACCCCGCGCACCCGCCCGGCTCGCCGACTCCCGCCGCGCCCCGCATCCTGGTACAGGAGTTCAACGGTCACCGTTGCGCGGAGGTCGATCCGCTCACCGGATCGCTGCACGAGGCCGCCGAGCCGATGGGTCCGTTCAGCGGGGTGTACGGCGATCTCGACGGCGTGGAGTTCGTCTTCTTCCGCACCGACGATCGGCTCTTCCTGCGCGTCGCCGGCCAGTTGATCGATGCCGACGATCTGGCGGTGATCGTGCACTGGCAGCGTGCCGGCCGCCGGCATACCGACTTCACCGTGACCCGAGCGGGACTGGCGGTGTGCACGGTGCGCTATCGCCGGCGCAAACCGGAACTCGACCTCGGCTTGTGGATCCGCGATGTGCTCGACAATCCCGCCCGCCGAACGCAGATCTTCGCCGCAGTCCGGGGTGTGCGGTGAAAAGCGCAGCACCGCACACTGTTACCGAGCATCGCACCGATGAGGATGTCCGCAGCCGGCCGCGCCGGACGGCGGACGCGAACGAGGAGAACACCGCGACGTGACCCGCCCCGATGACCACACCCCGGACCCGCAGGACACCACACCGGTGCCGGCCCGACCGGACAGCGCACCCGCGGCCGCCGCGCCGGATCCCGCACCCGACGACCGGCCCGATCTTCCGTCGCACGACACCGCGGGTTCCGCCGCCGAGGACGAGCCGGACGTAGGCTTCACGCTCGGCGGCGGAATGCCCGAATCCATCGCGGCGGCAGTCGATCCGGAGGCGCGCGCCAGGGAATTGGCGCACGGGATCGCGCGCGAACTGGCGGCGGTCGCGCCCGAGGGGTGGCACGAGCTGACGGCCGTGTTCGCCCTCACGGTGGTGGTCGGCGGCGGCGAGGTCGTCTTCACCGACGACCAGGACCGCGTGCTGCGTGCCGATCCGCCCGAGTCGGTCCTGGAGTTGGTGCGCGAGCACCGCGACCTGTCCGCGGCCTTCGACAGCGGTCCCTGGTGGCGCCTGTTCGTCCGATTGGACCGGGCCGGACATCTGCAGGTCGACTACGACTACGGTGACGAACCGTTCCCCGACGATCAACTGCTGGCGCCGGAGGCGTATGTGGCCGACCTGCAGGCATATCCGCGCGATCGGGTGCCGGTCTGGCTGGGCGCCTACATCGGGCACGGCGACCGGCAGTCCCGCCCGCCGGCCGTCGCGGCCCGGCAGGCGCGCGCCGATCGTGCCGAGGGTGTGGTTCCCGTGCTGTCGGACGACGACTTTCCCGAGCTGCCCACGCTGTGGAGCCGGTGGGCGGTGATGGCGGCCGCTTTCGTCGCCGCCGGATCGCAGTGGGGCCCGCGCGTGTTGCCGTCGCTGGGCTGGTTCGAGGGCGCCCGGCGCGGCGGCAGCACGCTGTATCTCCTGCCCGGCGGCCGTGCCGTGCTCTCCGGCGGGGTGTGGGAGGCGCCGGCGCTCGATGCCGCCTACAACGGCGGTGCACCGCTGCCGCGGCTGTATGCCGGCGCACCGGAATGGGTGTCGAATTCGGTGCTCAATCCGCGCTTCGGCGACGGGCTGCTGTCGTTCTGCTACTGGTGGGAGAACGGGCGGTGGTATCGCGGTGAGTCGCCCTCGGCCGATCACCTCAGCGACGCGCTGCCGGGTGTGTGGACCTCGGCCACCGTCGCGCAGGTGATCCGCGGCTTGATCGACGGCGAGGCCGACGACGAATTGCGCTCCGCGGTGGACACTCTGGTCGCCGCGGCCGAGGCCGATGTGGTTACCCGAGAAACCCTCGTCGCCGTCTTCGGCGACGACGGCGGCTTCGATATCGACGGCGCATTCAACCAGCTCACCTTGGCCGGTGCGACGCCGACGGGCCCGGCGCCGCTGCCGCGGGCCGAGGCGCTCGAGCGGGTGCGTGGTCACATCGGCGAGGCCGGGATCGATACCGACGGATATCCGCTGGATCGACTGCACGCGGACCGGATCTCGGTGGGCTGGATGGTCTACGTGCCCGCCGAACCCGACGAGGTGGCGATCGGGCGGGCCGTGTTCTACGTCGCCGACGACGGTGTGCTGGAACAGTCCTCGTCCTCGATCGCGCCGTCGGTATACGTCGAGGGTTTCGAACAGCGGTTCCGGGAGCGGCGCGGCGCATTGCGGGCGGGGTGACACTCGCCGCCGGTGTTTCACCCCGCGTTCAACCGCCGTTGCCGCCGGTGTTGCTCGCAGGTCGCAGGCTGTTCGAAAGATGATGTGGGACTTGCAATTCGGCATATCGGCGCGGGCGGGGGACGACCTGCGGACGGTATCGCCGACGGGGTGAACGCGCAGCTTCCGCTGCTACCGAATTCGAGGAGCACGATCGATGGCGCCCGATCCGACTACGCCCGTCGCTACGGGCAATCCGTGGCCGGCGTTGAGTGACTATACGAAGAACCACACCTCCGGCAAGGATGCGCTGAAATTCGAGCCGGACGTGGCCCTGGAGGTGGCCGCGGCCGCGGAGAACACGATCGCCGCGCTGAAGACGTTGCAGCTCTACACCGACGATCTCACCGCCGGTTCGCCGGTCTCGAATCTCGCGTCGGGCACCGCGCTGGGCAAGAAGTTCGATACCGAGGCCACCGATCTGAAGACGGTCTTCGAGGACCACAAGACGATCCTCGGCCAGATGATCGACACCTTCATCGCGGCCGGCAAGGCCTACGGGAAGATGGACGGCTTCAACTCCGCGCTACTGGACAATGTCAGCGGCAAACCGGACTACATGTGGGACGCCGACGGCTTGGACCCGATGGGCGACCCGCCGAAAGTGCCTGGCACCAACGACGATCTGAAGAATCCCGTCAACGCGATGGACAACAAGGCGGGACTGCAGTCGTTCCAGTCCTCGACCATCAGCCCCGAAGCGCCGGACTACATGAGCTGGTACGACCTGTTCCAGGTCGGCAACTACATCCGGGTCAACAAGGTGGCCGAGAACCTCGCCAACCACGCGGGCACCTGGTGGTGGATGGCGACCGAGGTGAACAAGGTCTACTCGGATCTGCTCAACAAGATCGACTCGGTGACCGTCGACAAGTGGAGCGGACCGGGTAAGGAGACCGCGGTCGCGGCGGTGCAGGCCTACGGCAAGAGCATCCCGGGGCTGTCCACCGCGATCAGGGGCACCGGCGATCTGCTCGTCTACACCTCGGGGTGGCTGAACGAGACCCAGTACAGCATGCCGCCGAACAACGATGCCGACGCGAAGACGCAACAGCAGTGGATTCAAACGGTGCGCGAGAGTTTCCGGCGTACCTATGTCTTCGGGATGAACCAGTCCTCGTCGCATGTTCCGGTACTGCCCGCGGCCGCGGCGGCATTCGGCCAGATTCCGGCCAATCCGTACGACCCGACGGGCCAGAACCCACCGGGCAGTCAGAACCCGCCCGGCAGCCAGAATCCGCCCGGAAGTCAGAACCCGCCCG
Source organism: Nocardia sp. 852002-20019_SCH5090214 (assembly GCF_001665865.1). NCBI lineage: Bacteria > Bacillati > Actinomycetota > Actinomycetes > Mycobacteriales > Nocardiaceae > Nocardia > Nocardia sp. 852002-20019_SCH5090214. Next base: position 4,587 of record NZ_LZMK01000308.1, read on the forward strand.
GCAGCCAGAATCCTCCGGGGGGCGCGACCCCGCCCGGCGGCGCGACCCCGCCGGGCGGTACGACTCCGGGCGGCTCACCCAACGACGCACAGGCCAAGGCCGCGCAGGAGGCCGCGGCCCGGCAGCAGCGCGAGGCCTTGGCGCAGCAGCAGAAACAGGCCGCGGAATACGACAAGCAGCAGAAGGAAGCCCAGCAGCAGCAACAGAAGGAACAGCAACAGCAACAGAAGCAGCAGGAACAACTGCAGAAGCAACAGGAGCAGCAGCAGGCGGCCGCACAGCAACAGCAGGAACAGCAGCAGGTCATGTCCGCTGTCCAGCAACTGATGTCGGCCGCGCAGCAGGGTGCGCAGCAGCTGATGCAGGCGTTCCAGCAGGTCGCCCAGACCCTGACGCAGCAACAGCAGCAGGACGCGCTGGCCAAGGCCGGGCTGGGCGATATTCCGGGACTGGGCATTCCGGGTATGGACGGCTCGGATCCGCTGTCCGCCCTCGCGGGCGCCGGAGGCGGTGCGGGTGGCGGCGGTGGCGGTGTGCCCGGCGGCGGTGCCGGGCTGCCGGGGTTACCCGCGCTCAATCGCGATCTGGCGCAGGCCTCCAAGTTGTTCCCGCGGGCGAGCACGCTCAGCACGGCGTTGAGCGCCACCACCGTCGACTCCGCGACCGGCCGCGCCGGCGCCGCGCCGATGGCGGGCACTCCCGGTTCGCCGGGTGCGGCCGGGGCGGGCGCGCAGAACCAGCAGGGCAAGGAGCACAAGCGGCCCGCCTATCTGGATTCGGTCGAGCATCTCGAGGACGCGCTCGGCGATGCGCCCGTGGTCGTGAAGCCGGTCGTCGAGAAATGAACCGCAGCTGGAGCTTCACCGATCTCGAATTCGTCGTCATGTGGCGGCATTTCGGTGACGAGGGGCCACCGCGTCCGTTCGTCTACACCACCGACATTCCGCTGGAGGACGACTTCCAGCGCGAATGCACGCGCTTGCGCGACCGGATGCTGGCCCGGCCCGACCACACCCTGTTCGACGCGGTGCGCGACTGCACCCGGCCCGATCTCGCCGTCCTGGTCACGGGGTTCGACGGCCACGACCCGCATCGCGGCGAGGGAGCGGTCCGGCTACTGGCCGCCCGGCGAGAGGATCGCGGCTACCTGCTCACCCAGCTGCCCGGGCGCACCCTGTTGCACGCCGGTGGATTCACCATGGTGCAGTGCGATCCGCTGCGGCTGGCCGATATGGTCGCGGATGCGCTGCCACAGGTCGAGGCCGGTGGCTCCGGGCACATTCTGTTACCGCCCGATCCGGAATCGGCGGCCGGTGTCACCGAAGCGCACTACGTATCGGCCGACAGTGCGGGCGGTGCCCCGCAACTCTGGGACAGCTACGACGAGCCCGACGAGGCCGCCGGGCAGCGCTTTCTCGATATCGTCCCGGAGCGTTCCGGCTCCATCGAAATCGCCCAGGGCGTATCGCGTTTCGGCCCGAGGGGTCGTACCGTCCGGCATCTGGACTGGCGCGACCTGTCCGGCGACGGCCGCTACGTGATCCAGGCGGGCCCGCCGCGCACCGCCGCCGGAGTGGACCGGCAGGGACTGATCGCCGCGATCAACGCCGAGATCATCACCGTCGTCCGCGCGATCAAGGACGAGCGCGTCTGACCGGCCGGCGCCACCGTGCCCGATTCCGACCGACAACGAGGAGCATGATGTCCACCGCGACAACGCGATCGGGTTCGATCGCGGTAGAGACGACCGAACAGGGCCTGCCGCTGCGGATTTCGATCGAGGCGAGCGAATTACGCCGCGAACCTGCCGAATTGGCCGCCGAACTGCTCCGGCTGTGCTCACGCGCGGCCGATCGGGCCGGACTCGCACGGCGGCGCCAACTCGCCGAGGCCGGGCTGGGCAGCGACCTGCTCGCCTTGACCGGACTGCCCACGGCGGAGCAGGTCGAACGGCAGGAATTGATCGACGAGCAGGAGTACGACACGGAACCGCAGAGCTGGCTGAGGTCGGTGGAGTGGTAGGCCACGACGCCGGAGACGACGCGACCGAAGGGGAGCCGATGGCGAATATGCCTGATCTGTCCGGTGTTTCGGTGATGGACGAGCTGGTCGCCCGCACGGAGCGGCAACTGGAACGCATGCGCGATCTGGGTGACCGGATGGCGGGGGTGCGGGCCCGCGAAACCTCACCGGACGGCGCCGTCACGGTGGAGGTCGACGGTAACGGCGCATTACTCGATCTCGTTTTCTCACCGTTGGTGAATCGGCTCACCCCAGCGGAGTTCGAGCAGGTGGTAGTGTCCACCGCGCGCAGCGCCGCCGCCCGTGCGTTCGCGCAACGCGGTGATCTGATCGCCGCATTCAACGAGGAGAACGGCGCCGGTACGCGCGAGATTCACTGACGCGTAACGCGTTCTTAAGCTGCGCGCGTGCCAATCTACGTCGACGCCTGATGCAATTGCTCGGTAGATGTTCGATCCGCCGGTTACGCGAGCGCGAATCGGCTTACCGGGCAGGGGCTTTCAGATGGGCGAGTTGGTAGCAGTACCGGAGGCGATCCGTCGCTACGGGGACACGGCGGCCGCTATGGCCACCGAAACACTCTCCGCGGGCACGGTGAACCAGGCGGTGGCCATCGCCGCGGCCGTTCCGGTCTTCGGTTTGATCGGTCAGGACTTTCTCGCGACATACGCGCTGGCGCAGGCGAATCACCTGAGTTCGGTGGTCGAGCTGGCGACCGTGCACGCCGGTACCGCGGTGACCGCGCATCAGAGTGCCGCCACCTACGCGACGACCGACCAGGACAACGCCGACCTGCTCGGCGGAATCGGCCGCGCGTGATGGAACCGGGCCTGGACCGGTCGATCGTCGACCTGTTGCGCCAGAGCGCGATGGGGTCGATCGTGGACCGTCCGGTCAACGACGTACTGCGGGAGATGGGGCTGCCGGGCCTGCCGCAGCTGCCGCCGGCGCCACCGCTGCCGCAGCTGCCGCCGCTGCCGGTGCTCGACCTCCACGCGCTGACCAAACCGATCACGGATCTGGCCAGCAGTTTCGGCACCGGCAAACTCGGCGGCGGCCCGGGTGCGGACCCGACGCAGGTGCTCTCCCAGATCTCGGCCGTGCTGCAGACCGTCGTGCAACTGGGCACCACGGCGATGCAGACGGCGATGTCGCTGTGGCAGGGCGCGGGCGCGCTGTCGGCGGCGGCCAAATCGACCCAGGCGGCCGCCGACGGTACCGCGGTGGCGGGCCAGGGCACGCAGATGTCGCTGGGCACGACCGCCGCGGCCGGCAGCGTATTCACCGGAAACGCGCTGATGACGGGCATCACCTCGAAATACCTGACCTCGCTGGCGGCGGCCGCGCCGTTCATCGTGACCCCGCCGGGGCAGGTGTTCGTGCTGGCGATGTCGGCGCAGACACTGGCCGAGGCGCTCGCCGTGGTCACCAAGACGCGGGTCGAGCTGACCGCGCACAGCGCGAAGATGGCGCACACCGGCCAGAAGGTCAAGATCACCAATGTGCCGCACGGGGTGTCGAATGTCGCCGCGCAGCGGGTCGCGGTGCCGCAGGCTTCGCTGAAGTCCGTGGCCGGCACCACGTCCCGGCTCAGCGCCACACCGTCCGGTATGTCGCTCGCGACCAACGCGTCGAGCTCGAGTAGCGCGGCGGGCAATGCGACGCAATACGTTTCGCAGGCGCTACAGATGGTGCAGTCGTTGTCGGCCGTCGGCGGCGCGGGCGCGCAGGCGGCCACGGGCGTCACCGGCCGCGCCGCGAAACCGATCGCGGCCCCGGTTCCGGCGGCGGGCGGAACTCCGGCGGCCGCCGGAACCGGATCCGGAGCCGGCGCACCCGGTGGCGTCGGCGCACCGGCCGCCGGGCCACCCGAGATGTCCTCATCCCTGCAGGCCGCGCGCACCCCGTCGATCATGACGGAGGCGGCCGTCACCGCGAGCACCGAATCCGCGATCGCCTCGTCCGGTACGGCGGGTAGCCCGGGCATGATGCCGATGACGCCGGGCGCCGGCGCGGCCGGAATGGCCCGCGCCGCTTCGGATTCCAGCAGCGCGAGCGACGCGGTGCGCGGACAGCTCGTCACGGCCGCGCACGGTAACGACGTCGTGGGCGATATCGCCGGAGTCTCCCTCCCCGTGGTCGGCGCCGCCGACGCGGTCACCACCACACCGGACACCGAGCCGCCGGACAAAGCTCTCACCCTCTAGGAGTTCGCGATGGAATTCGATCCCGTAGTCGCGGCGCGCACCGCCGCCGATCTCGACGCACTCGCCGACCGTCTGGAGGCGGGCCTGCGGGCCGACACCCCGGCGCTGTCGGTGGCGGCTCCCGGTATCGACGAGGTGTCGCTGCGTGCGGCGACGACCCTGACCGAGGTCGGCGCGTCGTTCGACTCGTCGGGCAACCTCGGCGTGCAGGAGCTGCGCAAACTGGCCGCCACCCTGCGGGCGCAGTCGCGCGGGCTGTCCCGGATGGACAGCGACAACGCCGCCGACCTCGGCGCCACGGCCTGATCGGGGCGCGACGACATGGTCGAACCACCGGGTGACGGCTTCACCGGGGTGGTCTGGGAAGCCAGGCCGACCGAGCGGCTGGCACGCGAACTGACGACCGGCCCGGGATCGGTGCCGATGGCCGAGGCCGCTTCGGCCTGGGGGCGGCTGGCCGCGAACTTCGGTGCCGCCGTGGTGGATTACGACCGGATCGTCGCCGAGATCCGCGGGCACTGGCAGTCCGACCGCAGTGACGAAGTGCTGGAACGCATTGCGCGGATGCGGGATTGGCTGCTCGACGCCGCGACGGCCGCCGGGCGCAACGCCGCCCACGCCGCCGAACAGGCCGCGGCGTACGAGGTGGCCCGGCTGGCGATGCCGCATATCGCGGAGATCGCGGCGCTGGAACAGGCGATGCACACGGTGCAGGCCATCGGGGCCGCGATGGGCGCGCCGCTGGTCGGCGCCGCCGCCGATATCAGCGCCGATCAGGACGTGGCCAAGGCCGGCGCGGCCCGGGTGATGCGCACCTACGAGGCCGCCACCGAACCGCTCGCGATGCCGTGGCAGCAGATCGAGCCGCCGGTGCTGGCCACGGGCGACGCCCTGGCGGGGGAGCAGGCGGCCGCCGCGGTGGCCGCCGAATCGGCATCCGCGATGCCCGCCGTTCCCGGGATGCCCGCCATGCCGAACCTGGCCGCCTTCGATATGCCGCGCACCCTCACCGGCACCCGTGTCCAGACCGTCGCCCAGGTGGCGCGGTCCACCGAATTCACCGCGCTGCAGGCCTCGCCCGCGCAGACCGGGACGGCCACCGGCCAAGCGGTTCCCGCCGCGGCCGGCCCCGCCGCCGCGCAGTCCGAGGAGGAACGCGTCGCCCGGGCGGGGGCGGCGGACGCACCCGCCGTCGGCGAATTCGAGATCGACGCCGGATTGGCCGCCGCCCCAGCGGTTCTCGGTGGCGTCGAGACGCCGCCCGCGTCCGGAACCGCGAGTCCCGCGTAAGGAGTGTTATGGCGACCCTGACCAACGACGCCGTCCTGGCCGTCGCCGAACTGCTC
>NZ_LZMK01000309.1:0-34444 GCF_001665865.1 Nocardia sp. 852002-20019_SCH5090214
GCAGGGGGCGACGTTTTCGACGAAGTGGCCGACCATGTGCCGCGACAGCGACCACACATCCTTCAACGGCGACGACATGGGCCGTCCCGAGAAGGTGAGACTGGACCGGTTGGAGCTGTCGACGGTCATCACTGACTCCTTCTACTCCCGAACTATCTGTTCCGGCGGTTAACGCTAACCGGCGGGCCGGGAACCGAGGGTGCTTCGCGAATCGTCTGTGCGGAAATCGAAGCAGGTCGGCGGGCCGTTGTGATCGCTCACAGTCGCCGGGACGCGGATCGGTTCCTCAATGCCACAATCGGCGGCAGGGCAGCGGTCGCAATCCGGGCCGGACCATGCCGTCCACGGTGACCGCCAGCCCGGAATGCACGGCGGCGGCGGCGAACTCCCAGGCCTCGGCGCGGGTGGCGGCGTATTCGAGCACCATGTCGCCGTCGGGGCCGGTGCCGCCGAAGTAGACCGTGATCCGGCGAGTGGGGATGTCGGGGGCCGTTTCGGAGATGTCCATAGCCGTGCTCCTTTGCATCGGTGCAGGAACGAAGCTACGTACTCGCGGGTAACCCGAACAGGTTTCAGCGCGGAATTCATCGCGTGACACATACCGCCGCGCGGCAAACTTGTGATTTCTCAGGAGCTGCGGTGCCGATTTCGGGTTGCCTCGCGCGCGCGATAATCTCTTGCCCATGGGCCTCACCGCGGTCCGGCGGGCGCTGAGCGTCGCCGCCGGCAGTCTGTTGCTGTTCGCTGCCGCCACGACTTCCGCACCGGCGCAACCGATCTACCCGGCACCGGACCCGGATCCGTTCTACGCCGCGCCGGCCGATATCGCCGAACACAAGCCGGGCGATGTGCTGGCGACGAAACCGCTACCGCCGCTGGACATCTTCCCCGACACCGACATCACGCTGATCAAGTTCCGCTCGACCAATTCCGAGGGCAAGCCGATCGCGGCGACCACCACCGTCCTGACGCCGCGCAAGCGGGCGGCCGACGGGCCGCTGCTGTCGTATCAGACGATCATCAACGGACTCGGCGCCGATTGCAGTGTCTCCCATGTGCTCTACACCAAGAACCCGGATCTGATGGTCCGCGAGGCGCCCGCCTACAACGTGGTGTTGCAGCGCGGTTGGAGTATCGCGATGCCCGACCATCTCGGGCCGCAGTTCGCCTACGGCGCAGCGCGTCTGGGCGGCCAGATCACCCTGGACGGCATTCGCGCGGTGCAGCACGCTGCCGATCTGAAACTCGAGCACAGCCCGGTGACGATGGCCGGCTACTCCGGCGGCGGCATGGCCACCGCATGGGCGGCCGCGCTGGCGCCGGTCTACGCACCGGAACTGCGCATCGCAGGGGCCGCGGCCGGTGGCGTGCCGATGAACATGGTGAAGATGCTGGAGGGCCTGGGGTACGGCTCGCATCCGGCCTTCGGCCTGGCGATGGCGGCCGGACTCGGCCTGGAACGTGAATACCCCGACCGGTTCCCGCTGTCGGACCAGCTCAACGACAAGGGCATGGCGGTGCGGCAGGTGATGGCGAACAGTTGCACCAACGGACTGCTGGCCGCGGGCGCGGGACACGGGGTGAGCGAGTTCGCGAAAACCACGTCGATGACCGAGGATCCGGTCGCGCGCAAGGTGGTCGAGGACAACAGCCTCGAGCTCTACACCGACAGTGTGCCGAATATGCCGGTCTTCGAATGGCATTCGCCCATCGACGGCCTGATCCCGGTGGATTCGATCGTCAATACCGATCGGCGCTGGTGCCAGGCCGGGGTCACGGTCCAGTCGGAGGCCATTCCGGTGCCCGACCACCTCACCGCGGCCGTGCTGGGTCTGCCGCAGGTACTGAGCTGGCTCGACGGCCGCATGCACGCTCAGCCGGTGCCGAGCAACTGCTGAGCGCGCCGGCCCCGCACCGCGGGGGCGTGCCGGATTCGATATCGATGCGGACTCGCGGCGCGCACGATCCGAACACGCCGCCCGGACAGCCGGATTCGCCCCGGTAGTCTCGAAACACCTGGTTCAGCGCGGAACTCGGGTTGGCAGCGCACGGGAACCAGCGGTGAGCTTTAGTGGGGTGCGCCATGCGAATCCGGCATGTACTGGTCACGGCATTGCTGATCGGTTGCGGTCCTGTTGCGAGTACCGCAGCGGCCCAGCCGCCGATTCCCCTGCCCGCCTTGCCGTTACCCGCGATCGGCTTACCCGGGTTGCCAGGGCCACCGCTCGCACCCCAGGATCCGGCGCGGTCGAATCCGCCGGCGCCGGGGCTCGCGCAGCTGCAGCAGTGGATCAACGTCCTGGTGCCGCCGCCACCCATCCCGGTGGCCGACCAGGCGGCCGCCGGGGAGACCGGAGTCACCGCCGACCTGGCCCGGCTGCAGCAGGCCGTCATGCCCTCGCCGGTGGGCGATCCGCTGCTCGACGACTGGCCCGCGGATCTCGCGGAGCTGCGGCCCGGTGATGTGATCGCGACCCGGGACGTGACGGCGACCGCCGCTCCGCTGCTGGTGGTGCCCGTGCGGCAGGCGTTGCAGGTGAAATACCGCACCACCGACGCACACGACGCACCTTCGTATGCGACTGCGACACTGGCGATTCCGGCCGCGCCGTGGACGGGTCCCGGATCGCGGCCGGTGCTGGTGAACAATCTTCCCATCGACGCGCTGGGCCGGACCTGCACGCCCGGCTACACACTCGCGCACGGTTTCTCCGGGGATACCGGCACCACCGATTTCGTCCCGCCCACCACGCAATTGGCGCTGTTGCGCGGGTACGCGGTGCTGATTCCCGATCACGAGGGTCCGCGAATGGCCTATGCCGAACCCTTCGTGGCCGGCCACGCCGTGCTCGACGCGATCCGGGCGATGCGCGGGGAGCTGCCCGCGGAATTCGGCGCCAGCCGCTACGCCATGCACGGATACTCCGGTGGTGCCATCGCCACCCGCGGCGCGGTGGCGCTGATCGATTCCTACGCACCGGAATTGGCGCCGCTGATCGTCGGTGCCGCATTGGGCGGCGTGCCGGCCGACTATCAGATCCTCTCGCAGAGCATGAATGCCAACTTCGCCTCGGGTGTGTTCCTGGCAGCCACCTTCGGAGTGGGACGGGAGCGGCCGGAAATCCTGGCCAGGATGAACAATCTGGCCCGGTGGGCGGCCCTCTCGCCGCTCAAGGACACCTGCGCCGGTGTGTTCGCCGTTCCCGGGGTGCTGTCACTGCCGATCGATATCGCCGCCGACACCCCCGATCCGCTGCACAGCGCACTGGCCGGTGACATCTACCGGGTGACGCGGATGCAGGGCATGAAATCCGCTGTGCCGCTGTATGTCTACAACGGCGAACAGGAATTCTGGATTCCGGCCGCCGGGGCCCGCGAATTCTATCGCGACCAATGCTCACTGGGCGTGGCGGCGGTGTATCGCAGCGTGCCGGGCGAGCACATCATCGCAGCGGGATTGGGGTATCCGGAGGCCATGGGCTGGGTCGATCAGCGATTGCAGGGCGTTTCCGCCCCGAGTGAATGCTGAAACGGCGGCGTCTTTCTCTCGCGCCGGGTCGCGGATGATTTTGTGCCGCGACCCCAGCCGCCCCCGGTGCGATTCATGAATTGTCATCGGATCGCCGGTGTTTCGGGTTCGAGGCGATTCCGTGGCCGTACCGTGATGTGAACGCGGCACCGGTTTTTGCGCGGACGGTGCCGCGTTCGGCAACCGGCGCACCCGCACCTTCCGTACGGAGAGGAGGTCGGCAGTGCGGACGCCGGACCGGCCACCGGTGAGCGGCTCCCAACTCGAAGCCGCCGCTCACGGCGCACAGCTCGACCCGCGGCACCAGGACTTCCAACCCCTTCCTCGACGCGGTCACTGTGCGTAGCAGTGGAACCGCCCGCCGGGTGCACCCTCACCCCAAGGCATCCGGCGGGCACACTTCGCGCGGGGACAGATTCTGGAGCGACCCGATGACACCATCCGCACCCAGCCTGGCGGCGACTCTGACCCGAAGTGTGCGCACCGACGCGCCGGCGCCGCATTCCGACACCAGCGCCGAATTCGGCGCCGGGGTGCGGGAATGTCTCGCCCTGGCCGCCGATATGGTCGCCGAACCCGATCCCGAACCGGCGGATGCCGCGCGGCTGGCCGAACTGGTCGGCCGGGCCGGCGCCTGGGCACGTGAGGGCATCGACCTCGACACCGTGCTGCGCGCCTACCACGAGGCGGTGCGGCGCGCGTTCAGCGATATCGCCGGTGGCCGCGGTGACGGCGAGACGTTGTTCGCCGACGCCGAGCAGGCCCTGCGCCTGCTGGAGACGGTGACGGTGGCGACCTCGGCCGCCTATCTCGACGAACACCGTTCGGCCGCCCGGCATCATCAGACCGCGGCCCAGACCCTGGTCACCGCGCTGCTCAGCGGACACGGCCGCGCGGCGCTGGCCCGCCGCACCGGGATCGCGGTCGCGCCCGCCTATCAGGTGGTGGCGCTGTCGATCGCCCCGCATCCCGGCGAATCCGATCCACGTCGCAATGCCGAAACGGTGGCCCGCCGCAAACTGCGCCGACTGCAGAGCGCGCTGGCGCCGGTGCTGGGTTCACGGGCGCTGTCACTGCTCTCCGTCGACGGCGGCACCGTGCTGGTGCCGGTCGACGACCCCGATGCCACCGCCCGCATCGACGCCCCGGTATTGACCGCCGACACCCTGGACGTACTGTCCGCGGCGGCCTCGGTGCCGCTGACCGCGACCGTCGTCGCCGGTCCCACCGCACGCATCCCGGAGCTGGCCGCCCAGGCTCATGAACTGCTGGAACTGGTACGCGCACTGGGCCGCCCGCCGGGGCTGTACGAGATCGCCGACGTCGCGGTGGAGTACCAGCTGACCCGGCCCGGGCCGGCGCGTGCGCATCTGGCCGCGGTGCTCGGTCCGTTGCGGCCGCATCCGGATCTGCTGGAAACCCTTCGCGCCTATGTGGATTCGGGTCTGGATCGCAAATCGACCGCGGTGCGGCTGGCGATCCACCCGAACAGCGTCGCGCACCGGGTGCGGCGCATCGAGCGACTGACCGGAATCGAGCTGGCCCGCCCGGATGGTCTGGCGCGGGCGAGCCTGGCGTTGCTGGCCTTCGACCTCGCAACCGATTCGCGCACCGAGGAGTATGCGTGAGCCTCGCCGTGACCGATCGCGATCTGCTCCGCGAGTTGGAACCCGTCGCCGAACGCTGCCTCGCGGATCATCTGCGCAAGGCGCGCGCCTGGCATCCGCACGACTACGTGCCCTGGGGTGAGGGTCGCAATTTCGCGGCACTGGGCGGAAACGATTGGGAGCCGCGACAATCGGCGTTGCCGGAGGTGGCGCGGGTGGCGTTGGTCACCAATCTGCTCGCCGAGGACGATCTGCCCTCCTGCCATCGCGCGATCACCGAGATGGTCGGCGGCGACGGGCCCTGGGGAACGTGGGTGGGATGCTGGACCGCGGAGGAGAACCGCCACGCGATTGTGATCCGCGACTACCTGGTGGTGACCCGCGCGGTGGATCCCGTTGCGCTGGAACGCGCCCGGATGACTCGGCTGACCAGCGGCGTCGCCGCGCCGGAGGTCCCGCGGTTGCTGCGCGGGTTGGCCTGTGTGACACTGCAGGAGCTGGCCACCCGGATCAGTCACCGCAACACCGGCATCGCCTGTGGTGAACCGATCGCCGACCGGATGCTGTCGCGCATCGCCACCGACGAGAACCTGCATATGATCTTCTATCGCAATATCTCCCGGGCCGCCCTCGAGCTGGCTCCGGACGCGATGATGCGTGCGATCACCGAGGCGGTCACCGGTTTCCGCCTGCCCGGGTCGGCAGGGCCCGGCTTCCGGCGGCACGCGCTGCTGCTGGCCGCCCACGGCATCTACGATCCGCCGCAGCATCTGGAGACGGTGCTGCGTCCGGTGTTGCGCAACTGGCATGTGTTCGAGCGCACCGATCTGACCGGTACGGGGGAGCGGGCCCGCGACGAACTGGCCGCCTATCTGACCGCTCTGGAGAAGACGTCCGTCCGCTTCCGGGAACGGCGGGAACGAGCGCGCGCCCGGGAGACGGCGTTCGCGGACGGTCCGGCGGTGGTGCAGCGGTGATCACTCGTGCGGCGCTGAGCGCTGCCTTGGCCGTGGCCGCCGGCGCGATGGCGGCGGCTCCGGTGTGCGCCGATCCGGCAGCGCCCCCGCCTCTGGCCCCGCCGGCGATCGATCCCGCCGTGACGCGAACGGAATTGGTGCGCACCGAAACTCGCGGGCCGGGCTGGGATCGGCTGTACGTCGCCTCCGCCGCGATGCATCGAGTGGTGCCCATCGATGTGCTGCACGGCGCCGGGAGCGAACCCCGGCCCACCCTCTATCTTCTCGACGGTGTGGAGGGTGCGGCGACCTCGGGCTGGCTCACCGACGGCGACGCCGCGCGCTTCTTCGCCGGCAAACCGGTCGACGTGGTGCTGCCCGGTGACGGCGTGGGCAGTATGTACGCCGATTGGGACCATTACGACCAGAACCTGGGCCTCAACCGCTGGGAGACCTTCCTCGTCGACGAATTGCCGCCGATCGTGGAGAAATATCTGCATGCCGACGGGCGCCGGGCCATCGCGGGAGTGTCGATGGGAGCGCAGGCGGCGATGATGCTGGCACAGCGCCACCCCGGCTTCTATCGCGCGGTGGCGGGCATCAGCGGCTGTTATTCCACCGCGGACGAGGTCGGCCAGGCCGTCACTCGCATTACCGTGGCCTCGCGTGGCGGCAACCCCGAAAACCTTTGGGGCCCACCGAATTCGCCGGAGTGGGCGGCCCACGACAGTTATCTGGGCGCCGATACCCTGCGCGGCACCCCGATCTATCTGTCGGCGGCCACGGGCCTGCCGAGCCCACCGGATCTGACCGCGATCGCCACCGCGCACGACGTCGCCGGTGCGCTGCGGTCCGCGGGTGGTGGCGTGGCGCTGGAGGCGGGGGCGCGCACGTGCACCGAGCGCTTCGCCGCGCGGCTCGCTCAGCTGAACATCCCGGCCACCGTGCGCTACATCCCCGCGGGGACGCATTCGTGGCCCGATTTCACCGCCGCCTTGCCGTCGGCGTGGGATGCGCTGGCCGTCGGGCTCGGGATAGCGCGGACCTGGGGTCCGCGCTGAGACGACCGGCGACTCCGGTTTCACTGTCGGGGCCCGAACACCTCCAGTACCACCGGCGGCAGATCCTGCGGGCTGACCGTGCCGACCACCGGCACGCCCGCATCGACGAAATCGGCTACGGCGCGGGGCATGTGGTCGGCCGAGGTGACGACCACCGCATCGCCGGCGCCCAGCGCGTGCATCATTTCCGCGGAGTTGGTGGCGTTTTCGACGGTATCGCCGGCACGTGATTCGATGTGGATCCGGTCGGGGGCCGTGCCGTGGGCGACGAGCCAGCGGGCCATGGCGTCGGCTTCGGTGGTGCCGCCCTGCGGATTTCCGCCGGTGACGATGATCGGCGAGGCCGGCGACACCATCGCCTGCACGAGCGCCGCCTCCAGCCGGGCGACGAGTTCGGGGCGCATGGTCCCGTCGGGCATCAGCCCGTAACCGAGCACCACGATCGCGGTGGTCGGCCCGTGCGGGGCGGGCAGCGGCGGCAGCGGATCGCCGACGGCGCGCAGCTGTTCGATGACGCCGGCCGCATCGGTGAGAGGATCGGCCGCGGCGGCGGGAAGCGCGACCGCGGTGAGAGCGCCGACGGCCAGCGCGGCGGCGGCGAGCAAGCGAAAACCGGTGGGTCGCACAGTGATACGAATGCCGGGCATCAGGACTCCAGACGACGTGGGGCCGTGCCACGTGCTCACGTGGACCGGACCGGACGGACAACTCCCAGTGAGAATCCGATATCTGTTCGTGATTGCGTCGTAATTGGTTGTATCGCTGGATATTTCACGGCACATTCGGGATTACTGCTGTGACTGCGCCGATTCGGGAAAAGCTCCGGCGTCGCCGGACAATTCGCCCGGCTGTGCAACTTCACTGCGGTCCGTTCGGCGTCTCGTGAGATTCCGAAGAGACTGCCTTTGTCCGTATCGGCGGCTCGTCAGCGACTTTAGCGTCTGAGTTCGGTTTCGGCCGCGCGGCTCGCGGTCGCGCATCGCAACAAAGAACGCCGATGTTCTGACGAAAGGTTCACCCATGAGACCAAACACCCGCCGCAGGTCGCTGAGCGCCGCGGTCGTCGTGGGGGTTTCGCTGTTGATGATGGGCTTCGCGGGGGTCGGCGCCGACGCCGAGCCGGCGGGGGCGTCGAACGATCAGCAGCAGGAGCAGCAACTGGTCGACTTCATCGACCAGGGACTGAAGAATCCCGCCGCCCACCCGATCGCCGACACCGGCAGCGCCGGCACCGGTTCGGCCTGCACCTCGGGCAGTGGCGCGGGCTCGGGCAACGGCTCCGGCGACTGCTACGGCGGCTCCGGGTCCAGCTCGGGATCATCGGGTGGAACCTCCAGCGACACCATCGGCTACGGCCCGGCACAGAGCTCGTTCCTGGCCGCCTTCGGCTACGGCCTGCTGCATCCGGATGTGGCCCCGCCGGGAACCAACGACTGGAACTGCAAGCCGACCGCGGCGCATCCGGAGCCGGTGGTGCTGGTGCACGGGACATGGGAGAACGCCTACGACAACTTCTCCTTCGTCAGTCAGCCCATCAAGGACGCCGGCTACTGCGTATTCACCTTCAATTACGGCAAATCCAATCTCATTCAGGGCGGCGGTCTCGGATCGGTGCTGCCGGGCGCCAACGGCACCGGTTTGATTCAGGATTCGTCGAAGCAGTTGGCGCAGTTCGTGGATCGGGTGCTGGCGGCGACCGGGTCGCAGAAGGTGAATCTGGTCGGCCATTCTCAAGGTGGCGCGATGTCGCGGTGGTATCTGAAGTTCGACGGTGGTGCGGCGAAGGTGCATCACATGATGACCTTCGGCGCCACCAACCACGGCACCTCACTGGACGGTATCGGCGCGCTGGGCCGGATGATCAACAACCTCGGCATCGACGTGCTGGGTCTGGTGGAGATCTTCGTCGGTCACGCCGGCATTCAGCAGACGATCGGCTCGGATTTCGTCAACCAGCTCAACGCCGGCGGCGACACCGTGCCGGGGGTGGACTACACGGTGGTCGGCAGCCGCTACGACGAGATCACCAACCCCTACGATCTGACGTTCCTGAAGCCCGGCCCGGGTGCGACGGTCGACAACATCACCCTGCAGGACGGATGTGAGCAGGACGTGTCGGATCACCTGACGATGATGTACTCGCCGCGGGTGTTGTCGATCATCCTCAACACCCTCGATCCGGCCCAGACTCCGGCGCTGACCTGCAGCTTCAACCCGTGGCTGGTGGGCGGCGGCGGCAAACTGTGACCCACCGCAGCCGTCCCAGCGCGGCGGCCGTGCCCACCGGGTGGTCCGACCACCACCCGGTGGGCATCTCGGCTCTCCAGGCCCGATGCCGCGCGTCCGTGGCGACGTTCGGTGTCGACGACGAATCCGGAGGTGCCCATGCGCGATGTGCACTGCTACGCAATCGATTCCACACTCGGCCGGTTGTTCGGCCGCCACTTCTACGGTGTCCGGCTCCAGCCGCTCGAGGACGGATACGGCTGGGTCGTCTACGGGCATCCTCCGGCCAGGCGGATCGTCGCGGCACTCGTATGTGCGGCGCGGCAGCGCGGTTCGTTCGAGGAATTGCGCGATTGCTGCACCTATATGGATCTGTGTGACGGGATGGAACGCTGGTGGGTGACCGATCTGTCGGCCGACACCGACGGCTTCCTGTGCTGGTATGCCCGCGACCGAGGCTATCCCGGCGCGGTGCCGATCACGACGATCGTGCCGTGAACCGCCAGCGGGCGATATCGGCGCCGATGTCGGTCGCGGGTGGTTCGTGGTAGAGCCATTCGCGGGCGAGGCGATGCCAGTTGTTGGTGGTGTGCAGTTGTCCGAGTACGGCATAGGTGAACAGGTCCGCGCGGCGGGAGAACACGTGCTCGGGTGGCAGGCGCTGGTGGCGCATGCCGCGGAACTCGGCCGCGCGGGGGTCGACGGCGAGAACGACTGCGCTGGTGGCCAATTCGGGGGTGACGGTGATGTCCTCGTCGATCAGGTGCCAGCCGGTCGCTGCCCAGATGTAGCCGAGGCATTCCTCGGGCGTGACTCCGGCGTCGGGATCGACGATGCCCTGGGCGACCCAGGAGTGGTAGATGTGCTCGGCGCGGTATTCGCCTGCGGCGCGGATGATCTCGCGTTCGAGTTCGACGTCGGCGGGACTCATGGCGGTGTAGAGCCCGAAGTCGACGAAGGCGAGTCGTCCGTCCGGGGTGAGCAGGATGTTGCCCGGATGCGGGTCGCCGCAGAACTCGTGGTCGGTGAACAGGGAAGTGATGTAGAAGCGGTAGATCAGCTCACCGATGCGGGTGCGATCGGCGTCGGGCAGGGATCGCATGTGCTCAAACGGTTCGCCGTCGACCAGTTCGGTGACCAGAACATCGGGGCCGCAACACTGTTCGATGCTGTCGGGCACGCTGATGTAGGGATGGCCGCGGTAGCGGGTCGCGACGTGGTGCTGGGTGCGGGCCTCGCGGGGGTAGTCGAGTTCGCTGCCGATGTTGCGGGCGATTTCGGCGAGCACCTCTTCGTCGGCGGCGCTGGGCAGGACCGCCTTCCACAGGCGGCTGATCATCATGAGGTTGCGCATATCGGCTTCGACGGCTCGGTCGACGCCGGGATATTTGACCTTGACCGCGACGTCTCGCCCGTCGCGCAGTCGCGCGCGGTAGACCTGCCCGATGGAGGCGGCGGCGATCGGCGTTTCGTCGAACTCGGCGAAGATCCGCGCCATCGGGCCGAGATCGTTCTCGATCACCGCGCGCATGGCGGAGAACGGGAAGGCCGGGGCCTGGTCGCGCAGTTGGGCGAGTTTGGTGCGGAACATCTCGCGTTGTTCTTCTGGGAGGAGGTCGAGGTCGAGCACCGACAGCATCTGCCCGAGCTTCATCGCCGCGCCCTTCATCCCGCCGAGCACGGTGACCAGTTGCTGGGCGGCCTGCATCGCCGAGCGTTCGCTCAAGCGCCGGCGCGCTTCTTCGGTGCGGCCCACCATCGACAGCCGGGTGCCGACCCCGCGCAGCGCCTGTCCCGCAGCGAGCCGGCCCATTTTGCTGCCGCGCGAGATACGGCCGTGGGGAACCCGGTTGCTCACTGCTAAACCTCCATCGGTTCGGACCTGCCGCTCACCGCGCCGGACCGAGTGGGGGCGAGGCGAGGCCAAGCTACCGGCCCGCCCGCGAGTGTTCGGCCGTTCGGATCCACTCGCGTGGATATCACGAAAACGCGCGGCCGACGTCGGAACAGCACACAGCCGCGACCGAGGCGGAGAAAAAAAGAGGTTTGAGCTCTCGCGGCGGGGGTTGTATACGAATGTGATGTATGGCGGTGACGAGGAGATGAGTGTCTTGGTGGATGACAGCGGCTTGAGCGTCGAGGTCGACCGGACCGGCGGTGCGCTCGTCATATCGGCGTACGGCGATGTCGACGCGATGACGGCCGACCAGCTGCAGAGTGTGCTGGACCGGATGAGCGAGGCGTTCGAGGATGCCGACCAGGCCGCGCCGGTCATCGATCTGTCCGGAGTGGGTTTCCTGGGTTCGGCCGGTCTGAGCGTGCTGCACGCGGCCGCGACCACGGTCACTCCCCGGCGGTTGCGGGTGGTCGCGTCCGGGGCGGCCAAACGTGTCATCCAGGTCACCGGCCTGGATCGGATGGTCTCGGTGTACGACGATCTGGCCAGCGCCGGCGTCACCGCTCGCTGAGCCGACAGCAGAACGCCGCCGGGTGGCGTTCCCGGCGGCGTCCGTATGAGGTCGACGTCCCACAAGCGCCTCTCGGCGGGTGGTCGCTCGAAGCGACTGAAGGGTGCGGCCCGGGGCTGTCCGGACGCCGACAGCGGGTACAACCGAGACACCCGGCGAGCTATTTCCGGGCCGCGTTGTGACGTGACCCACGCGGCCTCGATCGGCTATTCGGTCGCGGTGCTGCCGAACTCGCGCTCGGCCTCGATTCGCTGTTCACGGGCGGCGGCGCGATCCTGTGCCGCCGCGGCGCGGTGGAAGGCGGCATCGCGGCGAGCCCGGTCGGCCGCGGAGGCGCGCGCGGCGCCGGACGCCGGATCCATGCCGGACGCCGAACCCGTGCGGGACGCAGAAGCCCTGGCGTGAGCAGCGGCCTTCTCGTAGGCGGCAGCCGCGCGTTCGTGGGCACGTGCGGCGTCCTCGTGCCGATCCGCGGCCGCCCGATGAGCGCTTTCCGCACGCGCGAGTGCCTGTCGAGCCCGCTCGGCCGCCATGTCGACGTCCTCGTGTGTGATCGGTCGTCCCGCGCTCAGCTCGGCCTGCCGCGCGGCCAGCTCCTCGGCCCGCTCGGCTGCCTGTGCGGCGCGCTCACCCGCGCGCCGGGCGGCGGACTCCCTCATGCACGACACACTATGCCCGCACGGCGAGCCTTGTAACGGCAACGTTGCACCGGAACGCCGGGAGGACGATTCTGGAAGCCATGCGCGCCCGTGACGTGGAGATCGGGCATACCTACGTGGTGTTGGTCCCGCATCGACTGCCGGCCGCCCGCTATCCCGACCGCGAGCGACTGGGCACATCGATGTGGGTGGCGAGCCTGCTCACCGGCGCCCGGTTCCGGCTCACGGTCTCCAACGTCGACTACGACACCGATCCGGTGACGGTCGAGGGACTGCGGCTCATCGAACGCTCGCACACCGAGGTCACACTCAGCGACGACCAGGCCGCGGCCCTGGGCTTGGCGCCGAAGCAGGGATATCGCGTGGTGGGATCGCTCGTGGACCGCACCGGCCGGGTGGCGTGCCTGCCCTCGATCGAACCGATCCGGGTGCCGGTGCGCTGGCTGCGTTCGGCCGACGATCCCCGTCTGGCGCAGACCACCCACCGCGACGCGGACCTGTGGCCCTTCATGTGAACAGTCGTCGCGGACCGCACCACCGGAACGATCTCGACCGGCCATAATTGTTTCGTGCGGCGCAACGGCATGGACAACGAACATGATCACACGACGGGAGAAACGGCACCGGTCGATCCGAGCAGTGTGCCGCGGGTCGGATCCTTCCGGTTCTGGTTCGCGACACGGCGCTGGGAGTGGTCGGAAGAGGTGTACCGGATGCACGGTTACACCCCCGGCAGCGTGGTGCCGACCACCGAACTCTTGCTCTCCCACAAACATCCCGACGACCGCGACGATGTGGCGGCGCGCATCGCCCGCGCGGTCGATCTGGGTGAATCGTTCTCCAGCCGGCACCGGTTCATCGACACCGCGGGACAGGTGCATCACGTGATGGTGGTCGCCGACCGCCTCTACGACGATGCCGGAGCTGTCATCGGTACCGGCGGCTTCTACATCGACCTCACCGAGACCCTGGCCGAGAGCGAGCGCGAAACCCTGTCGGCGGCCCTGCCCGACGTGATCGAGCATCGCGCGGTGATCGAACAGGCCAAAGGTGTGCTGATGCGGATGTATCGCGTCAATGCCGAGCAGGCGTTCAAGATCCTGTCCTGGCGTTCGCAGGAGACCAACACCAAACTGCGCGACCTGGCCGCCCAGTTGGTCGCCGAACTGGAGACGCTTCCGGAAGCGCGGCCGCAGACGCTCACCGCCTTCGACCACCTGCTGCTCACCGCTCACACCCGCATACCGCGCCACCCCCGCTGAATCAGGCGCGGGCCCGCTCGCGGGCCAGGGATCGATCGCGGTGCTCCTCGAAGCGCGGGATCTGCACCAGTTCCATATTCTCCAGGAAGGCGCCCAGTCGTTCCCGGGCCTGTTCGCCGCGTGGGCCGAAGTCGTTGCGGCCGAAGATGTTCCATTGCCGGATCACCGGTTCGAGCACGTCCTCGTAGTGCTGGCGCAGATCGTAGACGCCGTGTTTGGCCATCAGCACTCCGTTGCGGCGGAAGTTGGGCATTCCGGCGCCGGGCATCTTGAAGTTCTCGACGATGAGGTCGATGGCCGTCATCGCCTGATCGGGAACGAGATCCAACGCGGCGGCGCACATGGTGCGGTAGAAGATCATGTGCAGGTTCTCGTCGAGCGCGACGCGCTGCAGCATGCGGTCGGCGATCGGGTCGTCGCACACCTTGGCGGTGTTGCGGTGGCTGACGCGGGTGGCCAGTTCCTGAAAGCTTACGTACGCAACCGAATACAGGAATCCCGCTTCACCGTCGAGCAGCCGGGCCACCCCCGGGGTGAAGCCGTTGGTCATATGGGTCATGCGGGTGTTCTCGAGCGCGACCGGGTCGACGCCGCGGGTGACCACGAGATAGTCGCGCAGCACGACGGAGTGGCGGTTCTCCTCGGCGGTCCAGCGGCCCACCCAGGTTCCCCAGGCGCCGTCCTGGGAGAAGTTTTCGGCGATCTCGCGGTGGTAGGAGGGCAGGTTGTCCTCGGTGAGCAGGTTGGTCACCAGCGCCGCCTTCGCCACCTCGCTGAGCGTGGATTGCCCGGGCTCCCAATCGGTTCCGCCCAGCATCGCGAAGTTGCGACCGGCGTCCCACGGGACGTAGTCGTGTGGATGCCACTCCTTGACCATCGACAGATGCCGGTCCAGTGCCGTGGCGGCGACCGGTTCGAGTTCGGTGAGGATTTCCCGTTGTGTCAACTCTCGTGCCACGCTGGTGATCTACCTTTCCGTGTCGAATGCGACCTCGGCACAGGGTGTGACGAGGGTGAGATCCGCGTCGTAGCGGCGGTACAACAGATGTCCGCGCCCGGTGCAGGCGTCGATGTGGAACAGGAAGGGCAGGCCGTGCTCGCACAGCCGCTCCACCGCCGCGGATTCGGTGAGGATGGGTGTCGGACGCGAGTGCACGGTGAAGATCCGGCCGCCGGTATCGGAGGGCGGATGCATCCGAGATCGGCGCGCCAGCCGTAGTCCCGAGGGGCCGGCCCGGTAGACGGCGGCATCCTCACCGGTTTCGGCGTCGACGAACAGGTGCACGTCGAAGTCGAGCGTGTCCATCATCGCCGCGGCCGACTTCGGGCGCAGGGTGTCGAGAGGGAATGCCTTGCGGCGCACTATCTTTCCGACGCCGGGGTCGGCCAGCGCCGGTCGGGCCGGATCCGGCCACTCCCGGACGGCCGGGTCGGTGAGCTGCCGTTCCAGCCGGACCACCACCGACAGCACCTCGTGGGGCTCGCGGGTGCGCACCTGCATCCGGACCGGGCGATCGGGTAGTGCGAGATTCACTTGGACCAGCAGGGATTCGGTCTCACCGGGAGCGGCGGTCACCCGCACCCGGGCGCCGCCGGTGACGCTGTGGCGCGCCAGCAGCCGGCCCACCGCCCCGGCCACGCGTTCGGCCTCGAGTGCGGGGACCGGCCCGCGGGTGAAGATGACGATGTCCGGGAACGCTGCCGACGACCATGCCTGAGATTCCCGCAACACCCGCTCGCCCTCTTTCGCTCACCCGGCCCGTTTCGACGCACGACAACTGTGCCGACGCGGAGGATGGCGCCCAAGGGCCGAAAGTCCCTTCGAGGAAGCACGAAATGCCCGATCGGAAATTCCGATCGGGCTTCGGGCGGGCGGAGGTCAGACGGTTGTGACGACCTCGTCGTAGTCCAGCCGCGGGGAGCGCGGGTACCAGGCGTCGGGGCCCGGCTTGCCGATATTGACCACGACCAGGGCGCTGTGCGTGCCCTCGGGGAAGAACTCCTTGTCGACACCGGCGGCGTCGAACCCGTTCATCGGGCCGGCGGCCAGCCCCGCCGCGCGGATGCCGAGGATGAAGTAGCCCACCTGGATCAGCGCGTTGAACCGTGCCGATTCGGCCCGGTAGTCGTCGTCGGCGAAGTAGTCCTTGGCGTCGGGTGCGTGCGGGAAGACCTTGGGCAGGTGGTCGTGGAAATTGAGGTCGGCGGCCAGGATCGCGGTCAGCGGCGCCTTCTCGGTCTTGGGCTTGTTGTTGTCGAGCATGTGCTCGACGAGGGCGGCGCGGGCCTCGGCGCCGCGGACCAGCACGATGCGCAGCGGCTGCTGATTCATCGAGGTCGGAGCGTATTTGACCAGGTCGTAGATGTCGCGGATCTGCTCGTCGCTCACCGGTTCGTCGGTGAAGGTGTTGGCGGTGCGGGCCGTGCGGAACAGCAGGTCCTGGGCTTCGGCCGCGAGGGTGAGGTGGGTGGTGGGCTCAGCGATGCTCACAGCGTAACTCCTTGTCGGGGTTGCGGTTTCGGTCAGTCGTGGGTGACGCGGCGGGAGCGGGTGCGCAGTTCGCCGTCGATGCGGACGAGGACGTCGTGCACCACACAGCTCGGCGCGATCTCCGGCGCCGCGCCGGGCCGGATCTTGACCACCAGGCAGTACATCGTGGCGACGATGCTGCCGTCGTCGTGCGGGGAGAGGTTGATCATGTTGAACCAGTGCCGGCGCTGCATCGGATCGCTGTCGAAGCGCTTGTGGAACTCCACCAGATCCGACACGATCCCGGCGCGGGTGCGCGCGGGCGGGCGGCCGGGTGTGTGCTCGAACTCGGCGTCCTCGGTGAAGGTTTCGGCGTAGCCGGTGATGTCGCGGTTGTCCAGGCGTTGCATCTGATCGGCGTAGAACTGCTGGACCTCGGCGTACAGCTCGGCGCGGCTGGCGACAGTGGTCATGGACGGCTCCTCGGAAGACGGTGTGGCCGCCGGGATTCCGGGCGGACCTCGATCGCGCTCCACGGTCGCCGACGGCGCTCGAGATTCGGTCGAGCCCGCACCGGTTTGACCGGTCTTATAGGGCCTTTCGCGACGCTGGTGGCCGGACGGGCCGGCGTAACCGGATCCAGCACCGATGGAGGAGATATGGCGGACAGTCAGCGCGTGGCGCTGGTCAGCGGAGCGACCAGCGGGATGGGCTTGCAGATCACGAAAAACCTGGCGGCACAGGGTGTTGCGGTGTTCATCTGTGCCCGGGACGAGCAACGGGTGGCCGATACGGCCAAGCAGTTGCAGGACGACGGATTCGCGGTGGACGGAGTGGGCTGCGACGTTCGCGACGCCGACCGGATCCGGGAGTACGTCGACGCCGGGGTACGGCGGTTCGGGCCGGTCGACATCCTGGTCAACAACGCCGGCCGCAGCGGCGGCGGCGTGACCGCGCAGATCGAGGACGAGCTGTGGCTCGATGTGATCGAAACCAACCTGCACAGCGTCTTCTACGCCACCAAGGCCGCGCTCACCGCCGGTGGCATGCTCGAGCGGGGCAGCGGCCGGATCGTCAACATCGCCTCGACCGGCGGTAAGCAGGGTGTGCTTCACGGCGCGCCCTATTCGGCCTCCAAGCACGGGGTCGTCGGCTTCACCAAGGCGCTGGGGCTGGAGCTGGCCAAGACCGGGATCACGGTCAACGCGGTCTGCCCCGGATTCGTGGAAACGCCTATGGCCGAACGGGTTCGGGAGGTGTATTCGGGTCTGTGGGGTGTCGACACCGACGAGGTGCACGCGCGGGTGAGCGCCCGGGTGCCGATCGGCCGCTATGTCCAGGTAGACGAGGTGGCTGCGATGGTCGACTACCTGATCTCGCCGGCCGCCGCCGCCGTGACCGCACAGGCATTGAATGTCTGTGGCGGCCTGGGCAACTACTGACCGCGGAGCGCCGTCATGACAGCAATGGATGAAAACGTCACGCCCACACCGGAACTCGACGCCGCCCAGCACGACTACCTGCAGATACTCGACGCCATCCAGTCGGGTGCGCTGCGGCTGCTGGCCGGCTTTCCCGCCCAGCCCAGCGGCCTGCGGATCCAGGTCGGTGAGGTGACCGTGGAGGCACAGTGGCCGCAGGGCTCGGGGGAGGCGGGCGTGAGTGCCGGGGCAGCACCGGCACCGGCAATCGCAACCGACGTCGCGACCGAGGTGGCGGTGACCGATCCGGTGATCCGCGCACCCAGTGTGGGTGTGTTCTATCGGAGCCCGCAGCCCGGTGCCGAGCCGTTCGTGGCGGTCGGCGACCGGGTGTCGCCGGGGCGTCAGGTCGGCATCGTGGAGGCGATGAAGCTGATGATCCCGGTGACGGCCGAGGTGGGCGGGGTCGTCACCGCGATCCTCAAACAGGACGGGGAATCCGTGCAATTCGACGAACCTCTGTTCTCGTACTCGCCGGAGTGATCAGCACGGGCGGGCGGACCTGCGCCAGGTGAGAATGCGGCGCTGGGTCCGCCCGTCCACTTGTGCGGCGCCGATCAGCGTCAGCACGTCACCGTCGAGGGACATCTGGCGTACCTGCTCGGTACCGGCCCAGGCGGGATTGGAGCAGACCCTGATCGCGTGCACCACCGCCTTTCCCGCCGTGCGCCAGGTTCCGGCGTAGCCCATGAACGTGTTCGCGGCGGTGGTTTCACCGGTGCGCATCATGCTCACCGAGACGGAGCCCTGTGCGGTGTAGATGAGCAGACCGCGCGGCGCCGGACCCAGTGGCCCTTCGCTGCGCACGTCCGCGTCGTCGATGTCGTAGTAGGACGCCAGTTCCCAGGTGCCGACGAGATCAGTCGCAGTCATGGTCCTCACGATGCGTGCCGCCGCTCGAATCATGCTCGAGCGTTCCCGCGGGCGTAGTCGTAGGAGGCGCGTACCAGCTGCCAGACCTGTTCCAGTTCGTCGGCGTCGCGCGGGCCGTAGACCATCAGCAGCGTCGCCGGCAGGACGCCGGCGCGGGCCATCGGATGCTGTTCGGCCCAGCCGGCCGAAACGGCTTCGGCGGCAGCGGTTTCCGGCAGGCGCAGATGCAGGCTGCCGTCGGCGTGCCCGTGCAGGTGGGCGAATTCGGTGCCGGCCAGGAAGGCGTCCTCGGGGCCGTGCGCGTGATCGGGGTGCAGATGCAGGGCGCGGGTGTCGGGCAGCGAGACCGTACTGCGGGCGGCCAGCACACCCTCGAGTGTGGCCATGCGCGCCCACAGCGCTTCCTGGAGCCGGACGTCCGGATTCTGGGTGAGCTGCTGATGCGGATTGTGTGGCCGGGTGAGCGGGCGTTCGCCGCGCCGCCGGGGCAGGCGAAGGTTTCCGTGTGGTGCCGTCGCAGTCATCACTGTGCTCCTCTCGCGCCGGTGAAGGCTTCTGGTCACACAGTAGTTTCCAAAGTATAGTAGTTACCAAATGGAAAGTGCCCAGGAGTGCCCATGACGCCCGTCACGCCGCCGCCCGTCGCGGATCCGTGCCCGATCTCCCCGGTGGTCGACCTGTTCTTCGGCCGCTGGTCCACCCAGGTGCTGTGGGTGCTGATCCACGACGGGCGGATGCGTTTCAACGAAGTGCAGCAACGCATTCCGGGCGTCACGCCCAAGGTGCTGACCCAGCGGCTGCGCCAGCTCGAACGCGACGGCCTGGTGCAGCGCACCTACCACCCCGAGGTCCCCCCTCGCGTCGAGTACGCGGCCACCGCGCTGGCCGGCACCCTCACTCCGTTGTTCGACGGTCTCGCGCGGTGGTCGAACGAGCACCTGGCGGAGGTGCTGGCGGCTCGTGCCGCCTACGACGCGGGCGACGGCTGAGACGCGAATTTCAACAGCAGCCCGGCGAATTCACGCGGCATGGTGATCATGCAGTCGTGCCCGGTCGGCAGGATCTCGAGCCGTTCGGCGGGCAGGTCGGCCGGGGGAAGGGTCCGCGGCATCGCCGCGCGCATCGCCTTGAAGGCCTCGCCGCCCTCACTGCAGTGGATGTGGGTGACGGGAACGAGTGCCAGGGAGTCCGGATTGCGCAGCGTCAGCGGCTGGTGGAACGTCTTCAGCGACTGGGCCGTCAGCATCGAGGCCACCCAGCTCAGGTCGGGTTCCTCGGTGACGCCGTTGATTCCGCTGTCACCCATCGGCTCGGTCGGCGGGGGCACGCGCCAGCCGTCTCCCACGGCGGCGGCCGCGGTGGTGAACGCCTCGACCATCTCCGGCATGATGTCGGCAACGGCTTCGCCGTCTCGTGGCACGAAAGTATCCACGTAGATCAGCTCGGCGATGCGGTCCGGGAACCGATCCGCGAGCGCGGTGACGACGATCCCGGCATAGCTGTGGCCCACCAGGATCAACTCCCGCAGATCCTCGGCGACGATCAGCTCGGCGAGATCGTCGACGTGGGTGTCGAGTCCCACATCGGGGGTGAGCTCGTCGGCGCGTTCGCCCATACCGGCGAGTGAGGGCGCGAAGACACGGTGGCCGGCCGCAGTGAGCAGCGGGGTCACCCGCTGCCAGGCCCAGCCGCCGTGAAACGCGCCGTGAACGAGGAGATAGGTCGACACGACAGGTCCTCCTGGGTGCTCGAAACTAGGTACCGGAAACGATGAGATGGTCGCCGTGGGCCGGCGGGACGTGCTCGGGCCGGATCCCGAGGCCGATCACCCGTGCCACCACGGGTGAGAGTCCGGGGAAGCGACGCAGCAGCCGGGCCAGCAGCGGCTTGTCGGTGCTGGGTCCTCCGGCGTTCGGATACAGGTCGGCGAGCAGGCGCAATTGCGCGAATTGCACCACCCACATGGGGAATTCGCGGCGGCGCTGCACCGCGCGCAACTGCGCGAGACTCGGCATGCCGCCCGCGGCCAGTGTGGGCGCCAGCAGCCGCGCGGCGGCGACGGCATCCTGGACCGCGAGGTTGATACCGACACCGCCCGCCGGCGACATCGCGTGCGCGGCATCACCGATCGCCAGCAGGCCGGGCCGGCACCAGTGCCGCAGCCGGTCCACCCGCACATCGAGCGGCTTCACATCGTCCCAGTCGCGAATCGCGGCCTCGAGCCCCGGCGCCAGCACCGGATAGATGGTCGCGAGCTGCGCCCGGAACCCGGGCAGCCCACCGGCCCGGATCGCCTCGAATCCGCCTTTGGGGATCATGTAGGCGACCTGCAGGTAGTCACCGCGATCGATGCAGACGATGAAGAAGCCCTTGCCGCTGCGAACCGTCGGCAGGCTCTCGCCCGCGGGTTTGCCCACCCGGAACCACAACACGTCCATCGGCGCCCGGCTCGCCGCCACCGCGAGCGCGCCGCTGGTGCGCACCAGCGAATTGCGTCCGTCGGCGGCGATCACGAGGCGGGCCCGGACCTCGAGCGGACCGTCCGGGGTGGCAGCGCGCACGCCGGTGACGGTGCCACCGGACTCGCGCAGTTCGGTGACCTCCGCCCGTTGCAGCAGACGGAATCCCGGATACCGGCGACCGGTTTCGGCGAGGAAGTTCAACACGTCCCACTGCGGCATGAACGCCACGAACGGAAACGGGCCGGGCAGCCGGCGGAAGTCGGCGAACACGACCGGTCCCATCGCGGTCGCCATCGGCAGCTGCGGTGTCCGCACATGCGGCAGCCGGAGAAACTCCTCGGCGAGCCCGAGCTCGTCCATCACCGTCAGCGTCGACGGATGCACCGTGTCACCGCGGAAGTCGCGCAGGAAGTCCGGATGTTTCTCCAGCACGAGAACTTTCGCTCCGGACCGGGCCAGCAGCACACCGGCGACCAGTCCCGCCGGTCCGCCGCCGACCACACACACATCCACGGTCTCGGCCGTGTCCGTTTCCCGCTCGGCTGTGCCGGCCTCTCGCTCGCTGCGCTCGCTCATGCCAGGCACGCCGGTAACCGGCCGTCGTTGTAGCCGACCATCTCGTCGAAGATGGCGAGCACGTCCAGCGGCGCCCCCGGTGCCGCGCCGTCGGCCTCGGCATACGCGCGATGCAGATTGCCGACCACCCGTTCGGCATCCACCAGATCGGCGAACTCGCCGGGATCGGCCTCGAGGGCGATGCCGAGCGGAGTCAGCCCCAATGCCCGGCCGTCGAGCGCCAACCTGACGATCCACTCCAGATACCGGATCGTCTGATCGAAGATCTCCGGTCCGGTGACCGGACCATGGCCCGCCACAACGGTTTCCGCGCCCAGCCCGGCCAGCGTCTGGACCGCGGCGAGGGTGCCCTCGACCGAACCGAACAAGCAGAACGGCGCCGCGCCCGACATCACCAGATCCCCGGCGAACAGCACCTTCTCCGCGGGCAGCCATGCCACCACGTCGTTGGTGGTGTGCGCCGCCGGACCCGGATGGATCAGCTCGACCCGCCGGTCGCCGACGTGCAGCGTCAGCCGGTCGGAGAAGGTGACCGAGGGTGGCGTGACTCGCACGTCGCCCCACCGGACCTGCGGCCACAACTGCGTCAGGGCCAGCCCGGTCTCGATCATCTCGGCGCGGATCCGGTCGTGTCCGATGAGCACCGCGGCGGGTCCGAACAGATGGTTGCCGAAGTTGTGGTCGCCGTGGTGATGGGTGTTGACCACGGTGCGCGCCGGCCCGCCGGCGACCCGATCCACGTGCTGGATCAGGCCGCGGGTGCGATCCTCGGTGGCGAGCGTGTCGATCACCAGCGCACCGTCGGGCCCGGCGACCACGCCGGCGTTGCTGACGCACCAGCCCCCGTGGCCGTGGGTGTAGGCGAAGACACCTTCGGCCACCTCCTGCACCACCGGTTCTGCCAGGCGCGGACTTCCGGTCGCCGTCATGACGGGGTTTTCGCGGAGTCGGCGCGGCGGGCCGCGATGTATCGCACCGCGCACAGCAGGGTGTTGCGGCTGTTGGTGCCGAGGGCCTCGCCGAGATAGGCGCGCGCCTCGGCGAGTCCGGTTCCGGGACCGAGGATTTCACGCGCGGCGGCGGGGTTGATCGCCACCGTGTGGCGAGCGGTGACCACCACGCCGGCGGGATCGTCGGCGAATTCCCAGGCGCCGCTGTGCCCGAACAGCATCGCGGGCGGCAGCTGCTGTTTGTAGTCGATGCGCTCGGCCGGGACACAGATCCGGATCGACCGGGTGGTGTGCGGGATACCGCCTTCGGTGACGGTGTCCATCTCCATCAGCTGCACCCCGTCGGCGTCCTCGGTGAGATCCACCCGGCCGACGTGCGGAACGTGCTCGGGCCAGCGGTCGCTGTGATAGACGAAGTCGTAGAGCTCGGCTGCCGTCGCCTCGAGGGTCACGCGATCTTCGAAGGTGACGATGATGTCGTCGACCGGATGCCCCAGCTCGGCGATCCGCGCCAGCGCCGCCAGCTCGGCCACGCTGTTGCGGTCGACCGCGCCGGTGATCACGTCCGGATCCACACTGTCGGCCACGGTGAAGTGGTGATCGAGGGTGACAGTCGTTGTGCGCGGGCCGGTTTCGTCGAACGTCCACTGCCCGCCCATGGAGGCGATCGGCGCCCGGCTGCGTTCCTGCTCGAAGGTGATGCGGCGGCCGGCGGGGTCCAGGGTCCGGCGCGAGGTCCAGTCGGTGACCTGCCCGTTCACCGTCGCCCACAGCCGAAACCGTTCCTCGTCGGCGCCGCGGTGCAGATGCCGCACCAGCACACTGGGTTCGAAGATCACCGGCCAGCGCCCGACATCGGCGACCAGCCCGTAGACCTCGTCCGCGGGCGCCTCGACGACACGGGTGTGAGTCGTGCGGATGGTCATGCCACACCCGCCAGCTGCTGGTTGACGATGTCGATCAGCTCCTGCGGAGTCTTGACGTCGATGAGCTGTTCCTCGGGAACCGTCACCCCGAACTCGCGCTGGATACGCGAGGCGGTTTCGATCAGTGCCAGCGAGTCGTAGCCGAGCTCCTCGAACTCGACCTCGGCGATGTCACCGGCGAGTTCGGGGGCGTCCTCGTCGCCGCCGGCGCAGGCCACGAGGATTCGGCGCAGGGTGTCGATGGTGATGGTCATGATCTGCTCCTGAGTGCATTCGAAGGGATGGTGCGATTGCTGTGCTGCGGGGTCAGCGCGGGTGCGCGCGGACGACCACCGCGGAGTTGAAACCCCACCGGCCGCGCGCGAGCACCAATCCGGCGCCGAGGTCGGCCGAGCGCGGTTCGCCGCGGACCAGATCGATCCGGCATCCGTCGGCGAGTTCGGTGGTGGCCACGGTCGGCGGGATCACCGCGTCGCGCATGGCCAGCAGGCAGGTGACGATGTCGAGGGGGCCCGCGCCGGAGAACAGCCGCCCGGTGAGCGGTTTCGTGGCGGTCACCGGGACCCCGCCCGGTCCGAAGACGGCCTCGAGGGCCGCCGCCTCGGCACGGTCGGCGTCGGGGACACCGGCGGCGTCGGCGAAGACGACATCGATGTCGTCGCTGCGCAGTCCGGCATCGGCGAGTGCCAGCTCGATGGCCCGTTGCAGTCCCGGCGGGCGCGGCGAACCCGGCGGCGGATCGAAAGTCTGCGCGTAGCCGGCGATTTCGCCGTAACAGTCGGGCACGCCCCGGGCCTGGGCCGCCGCGGCATCCTCGAGGACCAGCATGGCTCCGCCCTCGCCCGGCACGTTGCCCGCCGCCTGCGCGTCGAACGGCAGATAGGCGCGCGCGGGATCGGTTGCGGTACTGACCGTTCCGGCCGCGATGTGGGAGACCCAGCCCCACGGGTCGAGCGCCGAATCGACGCCGCCGGTGACGACCAGGGGTGTGCCGCGGCGCACGGTGCGCCGGGCGTGGCCGACGGCGTCCAGGCCGCCGGCCTGATCGGCGACCAGCGCACTGCTCGGTCCCCGCATGCCGTGCCGGATCGAGATCTGGCCGGTGTTCACCGCGTAGAACCAGGCGAACGACTCGTACACGCTCACGTGCTCGGAGCCGCGCGACCACAGCTTGTTGAATTCGCGGTGGGTGAATTCGAAACCGCCGGAAGCGTTTCCGGTGACCACGCCCATGCCGTAGTCGGTGAGTGCGGTGGGGTCGACCTTCGCGTCGTCGAGTGCCCACTGGGCGGCCACCAGCGCCATCCGGGTGGAGACGTCGGTCTGCGGCAGCAGCCGGCTCGGCAGGTATTTGCCGGCGTCGAACTCGGCCACCTGGCCGGCGAGTGTCGCGCCGAACCCGGTGGTGTCGAAGCGGGTCAGCGGGGCGATCGCCCCGCGGCCCGCCAGCACGGCGTCCCAGAAGTGGTCCAGGCCCAGCCCGTTGGGCGCCACCACGCCCATTCCCGTCACGACGCTCATGCCGGCACCCCCTGCGGGCGGCGCAGCACCATCGCGCTCTGGAAGCCGCCGAAACCGCTGCCGACGCTCAGTACCGTGTCGATGCGGTGGTCGCGGGCGGTGAGCGGGACGTAGTCGAGATCGCATTCCGGATCCGGCTCGTGCAGATTGGCCGTCGGTGGCACCACCTGGTGCTGCAGCGCGAGCAGGCAGGCCGCGATCTCCACCGAGCCGATCGCGCCCAGCGAATGCCCCACCATCGATTTGATCGAACTCATGGGCGTGCGGTAGGCGTGCTCGCCGAGACTGCGCTTCACCGCGGCGGTTTCGTGGCGATCGTTCTGGCGGGTGCCCGAGCCGTGCGCGTTGACGTAGTCGACGGCGGTGGGATCGACCCGCGATTCGTCGAGGGCCACCCGGATCGCCTCGGCCATCTCGCGGCCGTCGGCCTTGAGGCCGGTCATGTGGTAGGCGTTGCAGCGCGTCGCGTAGCCGGTGATCTCGGCGTAGATGTGCGCGCCGCGGCGGCGGGCGCTGTCGTACTCCTCGAGCACGAACATCGCCGCGCCTTCGGCGAGGACGAAACCGTTGCGGGAGTTGTCGAACGGGCGCGAGGCGTGCTCGGCATCGTCGTTGCGCGGTGTGGTCGCCTTGATCGCGTCGAAGCAGGCCACCACGATCGGTGTGATCGGGGTATCGGCGGCGCCGGCCAGCACCACGTCGGCGGAGCCTTCACGGATCAACTGCACCGCGTGCCCGACCGAGTCGAGCCCGGAGGTGCACCCGTTGGACACCATGGCGACCGGCCCCTCGGCGCCCACACTCCACGCCACCTCGGCCGGCATCACACTCGGCACCATGTAGTCGAACATGTAGGGCGAGACGTGCTTCTCGTCGACCACCCAGTTGCGGCCGGAGTCCGACAGCACCAGATATTCCTGTTCCAGGCTCGTCGCGGCGGCCACGGCACTGCCGAGGCTGACGCCGACGCGCTGCGGATCGAGCGCATCCACGGTGAGGCCGCTGTCGGCGACCGCTTCCCGGGCACACACCACCGCGAACTGCGCGGCGCGGTCCATGCGGCGAATCTCCCTGGGTGACAGCCCTTCCCGGGCCGCGTCGAAATCGGCTTCGCCGGCCACCTGCGACCGGTAGGGCGAGGCGTCGAAGAAGCTGATCCGGCGGGTGGCGGTGCGCCCCTCCGAGAGCAATTTCCAGAATTCGTCCTTGCCGTTACCGCCGGGCGCACGAACTCCGAGCCCGGTCACGACGACACGACGGTTCATAACGAACCTCCGAATGCATTGGCGTACACAGCTGTTGTCCCTTCTCGCCGAAGAGTCCCGAAAGTCCCCGAGATCACGATCAGGGTGAAGCGGGCCGCTCTAGCCCCGCTCGAGCAGCGCGATCGAGCTGTCCTCGAGGGCGCCGCGCGAACCTGGGCACACCGGACGCTGCGGTCCGGCTGACCGTGGCCGATCGAGCACAGGAGACACCCCGTGAAGACGCCGCCAAGCTCCCACACCGCGGACTGGGTACTGTGCCCGGCCTGCCGGATTCCGCTGTATCGCAAGCGTTTCGAGCGAGACCTGGGCGTGTGCGGCGAATGTGGCCGGCACACTACCCTGTCCGCCGAGCAGCGATTGCGCCAGCTGGCCGACGAGGGCCGGTTCGAGCCGCTGCCGATCGCCGGCACCGAGGACGACCCGCTGAACTTCCACGACGTCGTGCCGTATGCCGATCGGCTGGCCGGCGCGCGGGCGCGCACCGGACTACGCGACGCGGTCGTGTGCGCGACCGCCCGCATCGAGGGCTCCGCGGTCGTGATCGTCGCCATGGACTTCCGCTTCCTCGGCGGCAGCCTGGGCACCGCGGTGGGGGAGATGATCACGGTGGCGGCGGAATACGCCCTGACCGAACGCATTCCGCTGCTGCTGGTCACCGCCTCCGGCGGCGCCCGCATGCAGGAGGGGCCGCTGTCGCTGATGCAGATGGCCAAGACCAGCGCGGCGCTCGAGCAGCTCGATCGCGCGGGCATCCTCACCGTCAGCCTGATCACCGATCCGACCTACGGCGGTGTCGCCGCCTCGTTCGCGACGCTGACCGACGTGCTGATCGCCGAACCCGGCGCCCGGCTGGGCTTCGCCGGTCGCCGGGTCATCGAGCAGACGATCCGCCAGGAACTGCCGCCGCAGTTCCAGACCGCGGAATTCCTGCTCGAGCACGGCCTCATCGACATGATCGTGCCGCGGTCGGGCCTACGCGCGACGCTGGGTTCGCTGCTGCGCATCGCGGGCCCGGTCGATCCCACCGGCGAACCGGGTGCGGCGGCCGGCATCGTCACCGATCCGCAGTCGCTGCCCGAGACCCAGGCGTGGGAGCAGGTCCACCGCGCGCGGCAGATCACCCGGCCGACGGCGCTGGACTATGTGGCGCTCGCGTTCGACGGATTCCTCGAACTGCGTGGTGACCGCATCGGCGCCGACTGTCCGGCGGTCGTCGGCGGACCGGCCTGGCTCGGCGACCAGCCGGTGATGGTGATCGGCCAGCAGAAGGGTCACGATCCCAAGGAGCTCATGGCCCGCAACTTCGGCATGCCGACGCCGCCGGGATATCGCAAGGCCGCCCGGCTCATGCGCCTGGCGGAAAAGCTCGGCCTGCCGGTCGTCACGCTCATCGACACGCCCGGCGCCTACCCGGGCGCGAGCGCCGAGGAACAGGGCCAGGCCGTCGCCATCGCCGAGAACATCCGCCTGATGTCGGCCCTGCGCGTTCCGGTGATCAGTGTCGTGATCGGCGAGGGCGGCAGCGGCGGTGCGCTGGCGCTCGCGGTCGCCAACCGCGTGTTGATGCTGGCCGACTCGGTCTACTCGGTGATCAGCCCCGAAGGGTGTGCGGCCATCGTGTGGAACGACCCGAGCGCCTCGGCCGAAGCCGCTGCGGCACTGCACATCACGGCCCGCGACCTGTTGCGGCTGGGCATCGTCGACGGTGTACTGCCCGAGCTCGGCCACGACGATGCCCTGGCGCCGCACGCGGCGGCCGAGCGGCTGCACCGCGCCCTGGCCGAAACGCTGCAAGCCTTGATCGGGCGCAGCGGTGAGGAGCTGGCGGCGCAGCGGCGGGCCAGATTCCGTCGCTTCGGACTCCCCGTCGCCGCCCGCACGGCGGCGTGAGAGAGGCGGCGCGAATGTTCGACAAGATTCTGATCGCCAACCGCGGCGAGATCGCCTTGCGGGTGGCCCGCACCTGCCGGGAAATGGGCGTGCGCACGGTGGCGGTCTATTCGGCGGCCGACCACGATTCGGCGGTCGTGGATTTCGCCGACGAGGCCGTGCGGATCGGTCCGGCCGCGGCGAAACGCAGTTATCTCGACGCGGCCGCCATTCTGACGGCGGCTGAGATCACCGGCGCCGACGCCATCCACCCGGGCTACGGATTCCTTTCGGAATCACCCGATTTCGCCGATGCCTGCCGGGCCGCCGGGGTCACCCTCATCGGACCGCCCGCGGATGTCATGGCCGAGCTGGGCGACAAACAGTCGGCACGCACGCTGATGGCCAAGGCCGGGTTGCCGCTGCTGCCGGGCAGTCTCGACGCTCTCGAATTCGACGAGGCGCAGGCTCTCGCCGACCGGATCGGGTATCCGGTGATCATCAAGGCCGTGGCGGGCGGCGGCGGGCGCGGGATGGCGGTGGTGCACGACGGCGCCGATTTCGCCCGCGCCTACCGGGACACCCGGGCCACGGCCCGCATGCTCTTCGGCGACAGCCGGGTGTATGTCGAGCGGTATCTCGACCACGCCCGGCATGTGGAGGTGCAGGTGCTGTGTGACACCTTCGGCGCGGGTGTCCATCTCGGCGAGCGGGATTGCTCGGTGCAGCGCAGGCACCAGAAGCTGGTGGAGGAGTCACCGGCGCCGCGGCTGCCGGAGGGGCTGGCCGCGCGGATCGGCCGATCCGCGGTCGACGGGGTGCTCGCCGCCGGATACACCGGAGCCGGCACCGTCGAATTCCTGCTCGACTCGGCCGGCAACTATTACTTCATGGAGGTGAATTGCCGCATTCAGGTCGAACATCCGGTCACCGAAATGGTCACCGGTATCGATCTGGTCGCCGAGCAGATCAGGATCGCCGCCGGCGAACCGCTGGCATGGACGCAGGATCGCATTCACCCGAAGGGGGCCGCGATCGAATGCCGGATCAATGCCGAGAATCCGGCGGCCGGATTCGCGCCGACACCCGCCACGATTTCCGAATTCACCGCGCCCGGCGGTCCGTTCACCCGGGTCGACACACATATCCGGGCGGGTTATTCGGTGCCGCCGAACTATGATTCGCTGCTCGCGAAGGTCATCGTGTGGGCGCCCGATCGCGATGCCGCGATAGCGCGGATGAACCGGGCGCTGACGGAATTCCGGGTCGAGGGCGAACGATTGTGCACCACTCGAGAATTTCTGCTGGACGTCCTCGATCAGTCGAAATTCCGAGCCGGTACCCATACCACCGCCCTGGTGGAAGAAATGTTCGAGGGTACCGCCCCGGAATGAGGCCGGCCGGATCAGGCGGGCGTCGCGGAACGTTGCGCGCCCGCCTGCCAGCCGATCAGATATCCGGCATGGCGGCGCTCGAGCATCAGGGTCACCGATTCGTCGGAGGCGTTGAGAATGTCGCTGTGTAATCGGCGTAATTTCACACAGGGATCCAGGCCGAGTTCCCGCTGCAGTGAACGGGCGAATTCATGGTAGGACTCGAGAGCGCGATGCCGCCGGCCGGAACGGCACAGCGCGTACATGTAGTAGGCCTGCAGCCGTTCGTGCAGGGGTTGTTCCGCGGTCAGTCGTGCCAGGTCGGGGCAGACCTCGCGGAAGCGGCCCAGCCGCAGCTGCGCTTCGATTCGCAGTTCGAGGTCGGTCAGCCGCACCTGTTCCAGATGCGACAGCTCGGCCGACAGCGGCAGGCCGCTTTCCACGTCCAGCAGCGCCGGACCGGTCCACAGTGCTTCGGCCGCCGTGAACAGATCCACCGCGCGCATGTCGTCACCGGCATTCAGCGCGCAGCGGGCGGCGTCGGTCATCGTGCGATAGTCGCGCAAATCCAGGACACAGTCCTGGGCGTCGAACATATATCCCTTGCTCCAGGTGCGGAGATATCGGTCCGCGATCTCGCCCTGGTCCACATCCAGATATTGCGCCATCTTCTTCCGGATACCCAGAACATAGGTCTGCACGACCGTTATCGCGCTGCGCGGCGGATCGTCGTTCCACAGCTCTTCGATCAGGGTCGTGACCGGAACCACCGTCGAATGCCGAATCAACAACAAGGCCAGCAATTGCCGTTGCTTCTGTGCGGTCGGCGTCGCATTGCGATTGTCGAGGGCGAGAGTCAAAGGGCCCAGAACGCGGGCATACACAGGATTCGACACGTAGCGTCCCCTTGTAGCATGAATTGCTGTGCGGTGAGCGTGAAATCGTACGTCGCTGTAGACCGTTTCAGAGTACCGAGGGCATTGTGGCGAGACCGTAAACCCACTGTGATCATACCGTTAACGCCTTACGGCCGTCTTGTTCTCGCATATGTTTTCGCAGGTGAACAATAGTTTGGACGCTCGACCGGGAGGCCGCGGGCCGGTCGTCGGAACCGATTGCCGCCGAGCGCAATCCGGGCCGGGCCGCAGCGGTCCGCCGGTTCCGGTCAGGCTCCGGTGAGGGGCTCGGCGAGGTGTTCGGCGAAGGCCGCCGCGGCGGCGGCCGGATAGTCGGTGGTGCCGTCGACGTAGTCGCCGGTCCAACCGGTGGCGAGGTGCTGGAGTGTTGCCACGTTCGCCGGTTGTGGTATCCCGCAGAGCAATTCGCCCAGCGGATCGCTCGAGGTTCCTTCGGCGTCGGTGTGTTCGCCGGTGTCGAGGCGCACCCCGAGGAAGGGGCGATGCAGATGGGTCTGCAGTGCGGTGGTTCCGCTGCCGAAGTTGTTGCACAGCGCGGGCGGACCGGAGACGGTCAGGACGGGCAGGTCGGTGGCGGCGAGATCGTCGAGTGCGACATCGGTATCGGCGCCGAGGAAGGATTTCACCGGGTCCAGCAGGACGAGCCCGCGCAGCTTCGCCCACGCGGCCGGAGAGGAGGTGTGCAGGCGGTGGGCGACGTATTCGACGGCTTCGGCGCCGGCGGAATGACCGATGAACACGAACGAGCGCGGGAGCGCGGGCAGCCCGACTCCGGCGCGCGTCGCCGAGGTGGCGAGCGGGCCGGTGGGATCGTCGGCGGTGGCGAACAGCCGGGCCACCTGATCCAGGAACGCGGTATTGTCGCCGAGGTTCTGCAGGGTGCAGCCGTCGAGGTTCACGAACGGCAGGCTGGGGGAGAAGACGAGATACCCAGCGGCGGAAAGTGTTTCGGCGAGTGCGGCGACGTTGCCCTCGGTGCGCGCGAAGCCGTGCTGCAGCCAGACCAGGCCGCGTGGCGTACCCGCGGGCCGATACCACGCGACGTCCTGATGCAGGGTCGCCGCCGCACAGGGCAGATCCACCGTGCCCGGCAGCGGTGGGCCCGCGGCGGCGGGAGCGAATGCGGCGGCCACGACACACGCGGCGGCGAGGACGGTCAGGGTCGAAGCTCGCAGCCTCATCGCAACTCCACACTGCACAATCGGTATCCCGGTGATGACGCCACCCGGACACCGATCAGTATTCGCCACCGAGGCGCGGGGCGGAGGCGCTTCGGGCCGTTAGCTGTCGGCAGGCGCGACGCGCCAAGTCTGCAGCAGCGGCACCAGATAGACGCGGGCGAACTCGCGGGCCTTCGCCGTGTCCTGGAGGGGGATGACGGAGGCCGGGTTTTCGATCAGCGACATCATCAGCCGGGCGATCATCTCCCCGACGATGGCGAGGTCCAGATCGGCGGGCAACCGTCCGGTGTCCTGCCAGCGCCGCAGATGGTTGGTGACGAGCGTGCGCGAGACGCCGATGGCGGTGTCGTCGGTGAGGAAGTCGGTGAGTTCACCGGCGGCCGGTGATTCGCGGATGCTGCGGGTGAGCAGTTTCGGCGCCGACGCCTCGTGCACGAATGCGGCGAACACCTCGGTGGTCGCCTCCTCCGGGCCGGTGGCGCGGTCGGCCACCTCGGCGAGCAGGGTGGTCAGCCGCAGCGCTTCGTCGAGGATGGCCAGGCGGACCAGATGCTGTTTGTGGCCGAACCGGCGGTACACGGTCGCGACGCCCACCCCTGCGGTCTCGGCGATGCGCTGCATGGTGGTCTCGGCGAAACCGTTGTCCGTGAAGCATATTCGGGCGGCGGTGACGATCTTGCGGGCCGTGGGATCCAGGGTGTCCAGTCCGCCGGGGATCAGGCCGACCAGATGTGCGGGATCTGTCACCGGGACTCCCTGTGGTCGGCGGTTCGGGCTGTCCACCCTTTCTATCACCGTCGTCGGGGCCGCCCGGTCAGGGCGTCCGGCGGCGCGCGGCCGGCGATCGTGTCGTAGTAAGCGAACATTTCGGCCAGGGTGGCCGGGAGTTCCCCATCGCCGTCACCTCGGATCGGGAGCAGGCCGCAGCGGCTGCTTGGGGCGCACCCGGTAGGCCGCCGACTTCAGTTCGCGGCGCTTCATGGCCTGGATGCACTGATGGTGCTTGCGACCGTGGTAGGCGAGGGGGAAGTAGGTCAGCCGGTCCGGCAGTATCCGGTAGGCCACTCGCACCGCGGTGAAGATCAGCCGTACCTGCCGCTGTTCGCGGGGAGTGGGTTCGATGTCGAGCATGGCCCGGATGCGCGGATCCATGGCGGCGATCAACGCCAGGTAGGTCATCCGCATGGCCGGACGCAGCGCGAGCTCGACCAGTGGGCGCACCGGCGCGGGAATCCGGGCCATCGCCTCGGGCTGTGCCTTGCTGTGACGCAGTTGTTCGACACTGTCCAGCGTTTCGGGCCGAGCCTCGAGCGTCGTTTCGATCATCCGGTCGAAGTAGTGCTCGAATTCGGCGCGGGTGGCCGGATAGCCCTTCATCGGGACGCGCAGCAGGCGCGCGAGCCGGCGGTTGTCGCGCAGCAACTCCTCTTGCTCGGCGACGGTGAACTCTCGGCCGATCAACAGCGGTCCGGCATTCAGGGTGGTGATGTAGGCAGTGGCGATAACCCATTGATACGCACCGGGATCCAGTGCGCTGATGTGTTTGCCGTCGGCGTTGCGCATGGTCAGCGGCTGATGCAGTGACCGCAGCCGCCGGCCCTCCTCGACCGCCTCGAGCCCGCCGTAGGTCCAGCGCAGCACCGAATCCACCGAGCGGATCGCGCGCCCACCCGGATCTGTGCGCGCGATCGAATAGCGTTCCACCACATCGGCGATCACCGGATGCATGCCCTGCATCAGGAAGGCGGCCGCCTCCAGGATCAGGTAGGTCCAGTGACCGACCATCTCGGCGGTGAGCGAGTCCGGGGCGATGAGCTCGACCGCTTCGCCGTCGACGATGAGTTCCGGTTCGGGGGCGAGAGTGCGTGCAGGCGCGCTGCTTTCGGGTGTCACGATGATCTTTCCTTCGAACGAATGCGGTCAGACGACGGTGGCGCCGGTGATGTAGCGCAGGCGCATGTCCCAGACCGCCGCGCGCATGCCCAACCGCACCACGACGGGCGGGGTGAGCCGGTCGAACCCGCGCAACACCCGCTGCCAGCGATCGAATCGGCGCTGTTCGGCGGCGGTCCAGCGGAAGCCGAGTTTGCGCCGCAGCTGCGGCGGCAGATAGCCGAGAGTCATGAACAGATTCCAGTTTCCGAGCACCGCCGACACCGGCGCCGGGAGGAAATCGAGCCGCGCGATGCCGACGAGGAATTCACGCATGCGGTCGTCGAAATCGAGCCGGTCGAGTTGTTCGGTGCGATAGCGCTCGAATGCCGCCCGATCCGCCGGCCACAACTCGGGCGGCACCTGCAGGGTCGTCGCGAAGACCGCCGCGGCGCGATGGACGGCCTCGGGATCGTGTCGGCTGCGCCCGCCCCGCAGTCGTCGCGTGTCCTCGAACACCGCCGCCATGCAGGCCGCGACCCACAGTTGCAGCCGCGGATCGAAAGCGTTGTAGGACACCGGGCTTCGCGGCCGGGACCGCACCTGGCGGTGGGCCGCGTTCACCGCCTCGCGAAAGATGCGGCGGTCCTGGGCATTGCCGGCCACGGCCACCGCGATGTAGGTCATGGTGGTGCGGCCGCGTTTGATCGGATGTTTGTGCAGATTGCCGCTGTCCACAGTGCTCTCCATGACGCCGTAGGCAACCCCGGCGTTGGCCAGTTGCATGACGACGTTCGCGGCGCCGTAGGCGGGGGACAGCCACGCCGAGATCTCGTCGGCGAGAAACGCCGTGTCGACCCCGTCGGTGTCGCGGTGGCGGCGAGGGTGCGATCGAGTTCGGCGGTCCCGGCGGCGGCATCTTGGACATCGGCGGCCACTC
>NZ_LZMK01000310.1:0-17171 GCF_001665865.1 Nocardia sp. 852002-20019_SCH5090214
ATTGGACCGGCGTTGGGACATCGCCAGCAATTGCGCGCGCAGCGGAGCGATGCCGGTGCCGCAGCCGACCATCAGCATCTTGCGGCGCGTGTTGCGCGGCACCCCCAGCCCGCCGAGCGGCGCCCCCAGCAGCCACTGGTCGCCGATCGCGGTATGGCCGACCATCGCCGGACTGACCCAGCCGCCACTGACACTGCGAATATGGAATTCGATCTCGCCCTGGGGATTCGCCGGAATCGCCGGGGACAGGTACCGCCACATCCGCGGGCGGGCCGGGATCTGCACACTCACATATTGTCCGGCCGCATAGGTCATGGGCTGGTCGAGCTGCAGCCGGACGACGGCCAGATTGCACAGCACCTCGCGATGTTCGACGACGGTTCCGGTCCAGACCGGCGGCGTCGTCTCCTGGTCGGCGGCGCCGATCATCGTCTGGGTGATCAACGCGAGGCCGGCGTCCCAGGCCTGTTCCACCTCATCGGTCCACAATTCGGTGCCGGCATGTGCACGCAGGGCGCTCTTGAGCGAATTACCCACGGCCGCATAGTGTTCGGCCACCACACCGTATTTGCGATGGTCGCGGCCGAGCTGCGCCAGGAAGGGCAGCAGTTGCTCGGGCTCCTCCAGCCGGTCCACGGCATACCCGATGGCCTTGACCAGCCGGTCGCGCTGCACCTCCAGAGCGGCGGGGAAGAAATCCCGGAGCTGCGGATATTCGGTGAACAGCAGGGCGTAGAAGGATCGGGCGAGCTGTTCGGGGCCGCCTTCCTCCGCGGCCACCGCCTTGAACGTGGTTCTGATCAGCGCGACGGTCCGCGAATCCATCTGTCCACAACCCCATTTCGCACGTCGAACTCGGGCCGGTCCGGTGAGCGCGGTGCCGCCGGACACGCGGCGCAGCCGATGGAGACCGAGTGTAGGCGAGGTTTGCCGGGCGCGGGACGCACTGAAGGAACAACAGGGAGGTAATTCGGCAGAACCGAGGTCCAGTAGTGTGTAGGCCCCTGGAAACCGACTCAAAGACCGTGACACGCCATGTATTTCGGCGTGTTCGAGAGCGGTTGTGCACGACTCGATATGCGATTTTCACATTTGCCGGGGGCATGCTGAGCGCGGGGTGAGGCCGGGACACACGAACAGCGCCCCCGATCCGGGGGCGCTGTCGCACGGTGTGTTCGGTCGCGGAACGGCACAGAGCCGAAACCGCCTACCGCCGTTTGTTGCGTGGCTGCCACACCACCAGTGCGGTACTGCGTTGCGGCGGAGCCATATCGGGTCGATGCCCGGCGCGCAGGCGTTCGACCTCGGCGGTCAATTCACCCACCCGCTGCTGCAACGCCTCGACCTGATTGGTGAGTTCGATGATCCGCTTGATCCCGGCCAGGTTGACGCCCTCGTCCTGGGACAGGCGCTGCACCTCGCGGAGCAGTTCCACATCCCGGGACGAATAACGTCGGCCGCCGCCGGAAGTGCGTTGCGGCGTAACCAATCCCAGCCTGTCGTAGGTCCGCAGCGTCTGCGCGTGCATTCCCGCCAGCTGAGCCGCCACCGAGATCATGAAGTACTCGGTGCCGGTTGCCCGATTCTTCGGATCACCGTTCATTAAGCACCTGCCCAACCTGCGCGCGGGTCGAACCCGCCGGCCTTCTCCGCCTCCGCGTAGCGCCGCAGCGCCTCGGTGGCTTCGTCGTCCAGCTTCTGCGGTACCGCGACCTTCACCGTGACCAGCAGGTCACCGGCGCCGCCGCCGCGCTTGGGCACACCGCGCCCGCGCACTCGCAGCGTCCGGCCGTCGGCGGTGCCGGGTGGCACCTTCACTCCGACTCTGCCTTCCAGTGTAGGCACGGAAACCGTTGTACCCAGCACCAATTCGCTGTAGCTGACCGGCAGCACCAGGGTCAGATCGTCGCCGTTGCGGCCGAAGACCTTGTCCTGGCTGACGTGCACGGTGACGTACAGGTCACCTGCGGGCGCGCCCCGCAGACCTGCCTCGCCCTGGCCCGCCAGCCGAATCCGCTGCCCGTCGCGCACCCCGGGCGGGATACGCACGGTGATGGTGCGGGTCCGGTTCTGGATGCCGGTGCCGTGACAGTCGGTGCACGGGTCGTCGATGATCGAGCCGGTGCCACGGCAGTCGTCGCAGGGTTCGCTGAACCCGAACGCGCCCTGGTTGCGGCTGATCACGCCGGTTCCGTTGCAGTGCGGGCACACTCGCGGGCTGGTGCCCGGCTTGGCGCCGCTGCCGTGACAGGTCGTACACGGCGACGGACTGGTCATCCGCAGCGGAACGGTCACGCCCTGGGCCGCCTCGCGGAACCCGAGAGTCGTCTCGGTCTCCACGTCGCTGCCCCGTCGCGGGCGCGACGTGGTCCGTGTGCCACCGCGGTTGAACAGGCCGCCGAGGATATCCCCCAGACCGCCGTCACCCGCGCCGGCGGCCGCACCGCCGAAGATGTCACCCAGGTTGAATTCGTTGGAGAAGCCGCCACCGCCGGTGTAGCCGCCGCCCGGGGCGTAGCCGCCGCGGCCGAAGCCGCCGCTGGCGAACAACCGCCGGGCCTCGTCGTACTCCTTGCGCTTCTCCGGATCGGCCAGCACGGCATGCGCCTCGCTGACCGCTTTGAAGCGCTCCTCGGCCTTGGTATCTCCCGGATTCTTGTCCGGATGCAGATCCCGGGCCAGTTTCCGGTAGGCCTTCTTGATCTCGTCCTGGGTCGCGCTGGAGGAAATACCCAGCTCTTTGTAGAAGTCCTTTTCCAGCCACTCCCGATTCACCGGGCATCTCCTCCTTCCGTCACATTGCGCGACTGTGTGTTACTCGGCACCGTCGGCATCTCGGCCGGCATTCGCAGTGTCCGACGAATCGGACAGATCCGCCACCCCATCGGTGACTCCGACCAGCGCATGGCGCAGGACGCGGTCGCCGAAGCGGTAACCCTTACGCATGACCACCCCGATCACCGGGTTGTGTCCCTCACCCTCGTGCTGCACGGCCTCGTGCAGGGTCGGGTCGAAAGCTTCACCCTCGACACCGAATTCCTCGAGGCCCTGCTTCTGCAGCGCGTCGGCGAGCTTGTCCGCGACCGACTTCAGCGGTCCGGACTCGAGATCTCCGTGGGCACGGGCACGATCCAGATCGTCGAGCACACCGAGCAATTCGGTGACCACCGCGGCCTTGGCCGAGTCGATGGCGGCCTTGCGGTCGCGGTCGACGCGGCGGCGGTAGTTCGCGTACTCCGCGGTCAGCCGCTGCAGATCCGCAGTGCGCTCGGACAATTCGGCGCTGATGCTGTCGGCGAGGGCGACGCCCTCGCCGACCGAAGCGGAGGCCGAAGCCGTGTCGTTTCCGGCTACGGCCTCGCTCACATCACCCTGCGGAGCGGACGGTTTCCCGTCCTGGTCGATCTTTCGGTTGTCGACGATGGTGACCGGCTCCTCTTTCGGGTTCTGTTCCGTCACTTCTTCTCCGGCTCTTCCACGACCTCTGCGTCGACCACGGTGTCGTCACCGGCGGACGCGTTGCCCGCACCGTCGGCGGCGGCGCCACCCTCGGCAGCCGAAGCCTCGTAGATCGCCTGACCCAGCGCCTGCGATTCGGTGGCCAGCTTCTCCACCGCGGACTTCACCGCGGCGATATCGCTGCCCTGCAGGGCCTGCTTGGCCTCGGCGATGGCCGCTTCGACCTTCTCCTTGGTCTCGGCCGGCACCTTGTCGGAGTTGTCCGCGATGAACTTCTCGGTCTGGTGGACCAGCGACTCCGCCTGGTTGCGGGTCTCCGCCTCCTCGCGACGCGACTTGTCCTCGGCCGCGTGCGCCTCGGCGTCCTTGATCATCCGGTCGATCTCCTCCTTGGACAGGCCGGAGCCGTCCTGGATCTTGATCGTGTTCTCCTTACCGGTGCCCTTGTCCTTCGCGGTGACGTGGACGATGCCGTTGGCGTCGATGTCGAAGGTGACCTCGATCTGCGGCACGCCGCGCGGGGCCGGCGGGATGCCGGTCAGCTCGAAGGAGCCGAGCAGCTTGTTGTGCGAGGCGATTTCGCGCTCACCCTGGAAGACCTGGATCTGCACCGACGGCTGGTTGTCGTCGGCCGTGGTGAAGGTCTCCGACCGCTTGGTCGGGATGGTGGTGTTGCGCTCGATGAGCTTGGTCATCACGCCACCCTTGGTCTCGATACCCAGCGACAGCGGGGTGACGTCGAGCAGCAGGACGTCCTTGACCTCACCCTTGAGCACACCGGCCTGCAGGGCGGCGCCGACGGCGACGACCTCGTCCGGGTTCACGCCCTTGTTGGGCTCCTTGCCGC
Source organism: Nocardia sp. 852002-20019_SCH5090214 (assembly GCF_001665865.1). NCBI lineage: Bacteria > Bacillati > Actinomycetota > Actinomycetes > Mycobacteriales > Nocardiaceae > Nocardia > Nocardia sp. 852002-20019_SCH5090214. The sequence continues at coordinate 4,307 of NZ_LZMK01000310.1, forward strand.
CGGTCAGTTCCTTGACCAGCTCGGAGACCGCGGGCATACGGGTGGAGCCACCGACGAGCACGACGTGGTCGATGTCCTTGACCGAGATACCGGCGTCCTTGATCACCGACTGGAACGGCGCGCGGGTGCGGTCCAGCAGATCGGAGGTGATCTTCTGGAACTCGGCGCGGGTCAGCTGCTCGTCGAGGAACAGCGGGTTCTTCTCCGCGTCCACGGTGATGTAGGGCAGGTTGATCGAGGTGCTCTGCGAGGAGCTCAGTTCGATCTTGGCCTTCTCCGCGGCCTCACGCAGACGCTGCAGGGCCATCTTGTCCTTGGTCAGGTCGATGCCCGAGCTGGCCTTGAACTTGTCGACCAGCCAGGTGACGATCCGGTTGTCCCAGTCGTCGCCACCGAGGTGGTTGTCGCCGGAGGTGGCACGAACCTCGACGACGCCCTCGCCGATTTCCAGCAGCGAGACGTCGAAGGTGCCGCCACCGAGGTCGAAGACCAGGATGGTCTGCTCTTTGTCGCCCTTGTCCAGGCCGTAGGCCAGCGCGGCGGCGGTCGGCTCGTTGACGATGCGCAGGACGTTCAGACCCGCGATCTGGCCGGCCTCCTTGGTGGCCTGGCGCTGCGCGTCCTCGAAGTAGGCGGGCACGGTGATCACCGCGTCGGTGATCTCCTCGCCCAGGTAGGACTCGGCGTCGCGCTTGAGCTTCATGAGGGTACGGGCGCTGATCTCCTGCGCCGTGTACTTCTTGTCGTCGATCTCCACGGTCCAGTCCTCGCCCATGTGGCGCTTGACGGACTTGATGGTGCGATCGACGTTGGTCACCGCCTGGTTCTTCGCCGGCTGCCCGACGAGAACCTCTCCGTTCTTGGCGAACGCGACGACCGACGGGGTGGTGCGCGAACCTTCCGAGTTGGCGACGACGACCGGCTCACCGCCTTCGAGAACAGCGATGACCGAGTTCGTGGTCCCGAGGTCGATACCGACCGCACGAGCCATAGTGGTTCCTCCTAGGTGATGTAACTGTGTGTGGTGCAGGGGCGACCCTGCGCGTGGCACTGTTCGTGCCGGCCGGACCTCGCCCCTGACACCGCACGGAGCACGGTCCTCAGCAACACTGAGCGTGGTCGGCTCAATCCTGCCCCCCGATCCCGTCGGAGTCAACCAGAGACTTGAGTCGCTTTCACTCAACCTTGCGTCGATCAGCTCAACGAGCGGGGCGGACGGTTCATTCCCGGCCGGAGGAAAAAATTTCCCGGCCCGGCGGAGCGGACGCGGCGGTCACCGCGCCCGGTCCCGCAATACGCGAATGACCAGGCATTTCGACCGGCCGATGCTCAGCCTGCGGCCGCGAGTACCCGGTCGGCGAGATCCTTGTCGAGACTCACCCGAACCAGGGCGGCGGCCAATTCCGCGTCGTGGCCGGAAGGGCCGAGGCGGTCGAGGCGCTTCGGATCGGTCGACAGATGCAGCAGATCGGCACCCTTGCGGGCCCGGTCGTCGAAATGCGGGCGCACCCAGGTCCAGACATCCTGGACTTCGCGCAGGAAGATTTCGGCGCCGGTCGGGCCGATGCCCTTGAACTGCTGCAGCGATTCGGCCAGCCGGTCCGGGTCCCGATCCGCTTCGGCGGCCAGTTTCCGCAGATCACCGTGGTAGCGGTCGAGCAGGATGGTGGCGTTCTCACCGAGCCGGGTGGCGGTGGATTCGTCGTAGCGGCGGTAGTGGCCGCGCCCCAGCGCGTCGACGAGGTCCTGCCAGTCGGCCTCGGCGACGCGCTGCGGGGTGCGGTAGCCGCTCGATCTCAGTTCACGCGCGGCGGCGACCGCGATATCGGCGGTGATCCGGGCGCTCATGAGCTGGGCCAGCACCAGGAGCTGGAACAGCGGAGCGGGTTTGTCGGCGAGAGTGATTCCCGCCTCGGCCGCATAGGTGGTCCCCGCTCGGTCGAGCAGTTCCCGGGCGATCCGATCCTCGTTCGCGCTCATCTGCGACACCCCACTTTCGTCGACCCGGCGATTCACTATCCGGCTAACCCGAGACGCGCAGGTCAAACCCGCCGGCGAGGACGGCCGACGTCTCCTGCCTCACGGCTGGGATTTGTAGACCACCAGCGGTTCACCGGACGGCGCGACCACCAGATGCCCGCTGCGGGCGCCTTCGGTGAAGATGGTGACCGTCGGCGGGTGATCCGGCGCGGAGCTGTCGCGACCGATGATCAGATGGCTGACCTTCGTCTGCGGCGACCCGACGGTTCGCGGAGCTCCGGCCAGCAGGGCCGCCAATTTCGGCACATCGATCGTGGCGAGGTCGATCGGCTCGAGTTTCGGATCCCGGCTGCTGGTCGTCCAGGTATCGAATTCTCCCTTGTAGGAAGCTCTTTCGGAAATCGACCGATCCCCCGTGCGGGGCCGCTCGATCGAGGCGTTCTCCGGCATCAGCGTCACGTCGTCGGCGAGCAGATCGCCGTAGTGCTGACGGTAATCGGACAGAAACGCCTCGATACCGGCGGCGGTCGTCATATCCGGCGGGGTGTGGTCGGCGAGCGGACCGTCGTCGCTGCTCACCCAGCCGCAGAACATGCCGATCAGGGCCGCAGCCGCCACCGCACCGCCCGCCAGTACCCACCGTCGGGCACGCCGTCGTCGCGCCGGGCGCACGACGGGGGCGTCGGCCATATTGGCCGGAATCTGCAGATCGCCGATGACCTTCTCGACGTCGGCGAAGGTGCGCGCCCGCATCGCCGCGGCGGTGCGCCGCCCGTGCTCGGAGTCGGAGAGCTGACCGTCGTCGCGGGCGGCGTCCAGCAGTGCGCAGGCGTCGACGCGATCCGAATCACGCACGCGCAGACCGCTGTTCGCGGCCCCGGCCGGCGCGGCAGGTCGGCGGGATGTGGCGAAGGTTCCCATCGGCTGCACCTATGTGTGGAACGGGTAGACGCGAATCGGATCGCCCGCGGGCGTGGCTTCCAGGTATGCGTTCTCGTTGAACGAATTCCCGACGTAGATGCTGATCGTGGGCACCTTGGTGATGGTGTCGATACCCATGCCGATATGACTCACCGCGCCGCCGGGGACCTTCAGCAGCGGTACCGCCCGCGCGATCAGATCGCCCAGCGCGGACGTGTTCACCGCGGCGAGGTCGAATATCGGCTTGTCGGCCGAGCGGGTGGTGACGGCGGTCGAGGCCATGAAACCGCCCCGATAGGAGTAGTCGGCCACCCGATTCGGCTGCCGCGCCGAGGTGCGGTCGACCGACGCGAAATCGGGGAACAGGGTCAGGTCGTCGACGGTGGTGTCGCCGAATTTCGCCTGATAGTCGCTGCGGAACTTCTCGAAGCCGGCCACCGTGGTGAGGTCGGGTGTCTCGATCACCACGGGCCGTATCACCTGCGGCGCCGCGGCCGCGATCGGAGCGGGCTCGGGGGCGGCTCGATGCGTCAGCAGATATCCGCCGACCGCGGCGGCCAGCACGACCACCGCCGCGGCGCCCGCGAACCACGCCGTCCCGCTCTGTACTCCCGCCCGCGGATCGATCGGCGCCTCGGCCGGGCGCTGCAGGTCCGCGGTCAGTTCGGCCAGATCGCCCAGGGTTTCGGCGGCCGTGGTCAGATCGGTGAGGGTCTGATGTTCCTCCGCCGAGAGCTGACCGTCGGCCAGTGCGGTGTCGAGGGCACGGCAGGTTTCGGCACGGTCGGCGTCGCGGGCACGGATATAAGCCGGATAGCGGCCCGCTCGCCGGGGCGGGCCCGGCGGCTGTGTCCATTGCGCACCACCGGCGGGCGGTTGCAGGTCGTCGACCAGATTCCGCAGTTCGCCGACGGTCTTCGCGGTGGCCGCACGGTCGGACCGGTCGTGATATTCGTCGGCGCCGAGTTGGCCCTCGTCGAATGCGGCATCGAGCAGGGTGCGCGCTTGAACTCGGTCCATATCGCGGGCCCGCATGCTGCCGGGTGCGGGCATACCCGGCATTCCGGACCCAGAAGAGCTCACCCCTGGATGGTAGCGACTCGGCATCCGCATCACGGCGTGTCGGTGCGGGATTCGGGCGACCCCCGACCTCTGGGGTCTTTCCGGCAAATGGCGGCCGCCCATACAGTCGCGTCGATGTGGTCGGGGACCGATCGACTATGGAGGAATCGATGAAACGCAGTCTCGCCGCCGCCGGTGTGGCCGCCGCACTCACGACGGGCGGATTGTTCGCCGCCGGGAACGCGGCCGCCGCGCAGCCGGGCTTCACCGACGGCCCGATGCTGGGGTCCTCGGATGTGGGCTGCACCGAACAGGGCTGCACCTCGCCGCTGGTGAAATTCCTGCTGGTCGACCTGCTGGGATCTTTGGACAGTTTGTCCGCGGGTGTTCCTCCGCAATCCCGCTGATTCGGCCCATCCCGCGCGGTACCGTGCGGATATGAAGGCCGTGGTGTGTTCGGAAGGCAAGCTGGAAGTCGCGGATATCCCGGCGCCGAAACCCGGGCCCGGCCAGTTGGTGATCGCGGTGTCGCGATGCGGGATCTGCGGCTCCGATCTGCACGCCCGTCTGCACTGTGACGAACTGGCCGAGCTCGCGGCCGCCACCGGTTACCGGAATTTCATGCGCTCCCATCAGCGTGTGGTGCTCGGTCACGAATTCGTCGGGGAGATAGTCGAATACGGGTCCGACTGCCGCAAACGCTGGCAGCCGGGCACCCGCGTGGTGGCATTGCCGATCGTGCGCAACGGCCGCGATCCCGAACTGACCGGACTGTCGGAGCAGGCGCCCGGCGGCTACGCCGAACAGGTCGTGGTGCAGGAATCCATGACGTTCCCGGTGCCGAACGGGCTGGCCACCGACCATGCGGCGCTGACCGAACCGATGGCCGTCGCCTGGCATGCGGTGCGCAAAAGTCGGGTGGGCCGCAACCAGCCCGCGTTCGTGGTGGGGTGCGGGCCGATCGGCCTGGCGGTCATCAGCATGCTGCGCGCCGCCGGCGTGAAGAACATTGTCGCCAGCGACTTCTCACCGCGTCGCCGTGAACTGGCGCGCCGGTGTGGCGCCAACGTGGTGGTGGATCCGAATCTGGAGTCACCGTGGACGGCCAACCCCGCGAAGGGTCGCATCTCCGGCGTCACCGATATCCTCAATCTCGGTTTCGACACCATGACGCGACTGCGCAGCATCCCGAAACTGCCCTGGTGGTATCTGTTCCGCCTCGCGCACAGCCTGGACGCGGCGCCGGGCGGGCCGGTGGTGTTCGAATGTGTGGGCGTGCCGGGGATCATCGACCAATTGCTCACCGACGCACCGCCTCTGACCCGCATCGTGGTGGTCGGGGTCTGTATGGAGACCGACCGTTTCCGGCCCGCGATGGCGATCAACAAGGAGATCGAACTGCGCTTCGCCTTCGGCTACGATCCGGGCGAGTTCCGCGACACCCTGCACATGATCGCCGGCGGTAAGGTCGACCCGGCTCCGCTGATCACCGGAACCGTGGGGCTGGCGGGTGTCGACAACGCCTTCACCGCCCTGGGCAGTCCCGAACATCACGCGAAAATCCTTGTGGACCCGTCGAGTTCGTCGTCCGACGTGTGATCGCTCAGCGGTCGAGCAGCGGGAAGCGTCCGGAATCGAGCAGTTTCGCGATCGCGTCCAGCCGCGCCGGCGGCAGTGCGTAGTCCGGGTGGGCACGCAGTATCGACGCGGCATCGTGCAGGCCGATCATCTGCTTCTCGGCATCGGCCGCGCTGCGGCCACCGGGCGCCACCGGATGACCGCCCAGGCCGCGTGCGCCGGGCCGCACCCGGCCCTGGTCGACGGCGGTCCGCACGCGGCGCGCGCAGCGGCACGGCGCTGCCGGATTCGCCACACCGCAGGTGGCGTTCAGGAAGTTGCCGAGCCGAGTCCTCGCTCGTTCCAGCCGTTTCCGATAGGCCGGGGCGCCGATGCCGAGAATCCACGCGGCCTCGGCCGAGCTCAGTTCGAAGACATCGGCGAGCACGAACGCGACCCGCTCGTCACGGGCGAGGCATTGCAGCATCGCCTGGCTGCAGACGAGCCGCACCTCGCGGGTGAGCACCGTCGCCTCGGGCCCCCGGTACTCCTGTTCGGCCAGCCCCTCGAGCAGATTGGCGGCGAAGCCGTCGAGGTCCAGCTGCGCCGATTCCTGCGGGCTGCGCCGGCGCTGGTTCAGCAGATAGTTGACGCCGATGCGATAGGCCCAGGTCGTCAGTTTCGCCTCGCCGCGCCAACTCGCGAGATTTCCGACAGCACGCAGCAGGATTTCCTGCACCGCGTCCTCGGCATCGGGCGGATTTCCCGTCATCCGTAACGCCAAGCGGTACAACGGATCCTGCAACAGCCGCACCACGTCGGCGATGGCGGTCCGGTCGCCGGCCACGGCGCGATCGACCAGTGCGGTCTCGGCCGCCCGCTCGTCGGGCCCGTCAACGCTCATCGACCTATCGTGCGGTGCCGCGAGCGGCACCGCAACGGCGCAGGTCACCGCGGCGTTGTCCGGACCGCGGTGCGGGGTTCGGTGAGCCGCGCGTCGCGCAGCCAGGTCGCCACGGCCGCGCCGATGGCGTCGGGACGGTCCTCGGGGGCGTGATGTCCGGCCGGACCGATCCCGACGACCTCGACCGCCGCGAAGGTCCGCCGCGCCCAATCCACCGCGTCCGACGATCCGAGGCCGACGCCGGCATCCACAGCCATCACCAGCTTGGGGATATCCGGTGTGGAAGCCATCCAGCGGCCGTAGTCGTCCATGACGGCGGCGACATCGGCGGGCTCTCCGTCGAACGGGATCTCGCGCGGCCACACCAACATCGGCCGCCGCGACTCCGGCGTCGGGTACGGCGCCCGGTACACGTCCAGATCGGCCGGAGTCAGGCTGCGCGCGCCGAACGGGAGATTGAATTCGATGAACATGTTGTCGCGCAGAATCATCTGCTCCCCCTCCGGTGACCGGAACCGACGGAACAGCTCCGCCCCCTGCTCGGGCATCTCGGACCAGCGCAGCGGTCGCAGGAATGTCTCCACCACCGCGACGCCGCGCACCCGGTCGGCGTGGCGCGCGGCCCAGTCCATACCCAGCGCGCCGCCCCAGTCGTGCCCCACGAGCACCACCTCGTCCAGCTCCAGGGCGTCGAACCAGGCGTCGAGGTAGCGGGCGTGATCGGCGAATCGGTAGGCGATATCGGGCTTGCCCGAATCCCCCATGCCGATCAGATCCGGCGCGAGCACCCGGGTCAGCGGATCGACGTGCGGAATCACGTTGCGCCACAGATACGACGAGGTCGGGTTGCCGTGCAGGAAGACCACCGGAACCGGTCCGGTGCCGCTCTCGCGGTAGTTGACGAAGGAATCGAGAGTCACGACGGTCGGCATGATGTGTCCTCGGATCGGTGCCCGGCCGAGTTTTCGGCCCTTACATCCGGTTTCGACACGGCCAGGACGAGGTTGTGACCGACCCCCGCTGTGATGCGAGACACATCACAGCGCCGAGGGATCAGCCGGCGCGAGGCGGACGCACGCGGCTCATCGGGGTGGTTTCCGGTTCCCGCAACTGGTCGACGATTCCCTCCGCGCTCCGCGCCGCCGTCAGGCAGGCTTCGGTGGTGAATCGGTCGGCCAGCGGGTGGCGCGCCCGACCACGCCACTTCCGCACCGCCGCCACCGCATGTGCCTGCACTTCGCCGCCCGGAGCGTCCGGGGGCAATCCCAGGCGCAGATGCGGTGCCACACCGGATCCGCCGACCAGCCGGTACAACTCGGTGACATCGTCTGCGGGCAGGGGCAATTCATCGGTGCGCAACCGCCCGAGCAGCCGCAGCTCGGCGAATCCGTGCACATCCGCCAACAGGCTGTTGATATGGGGGAGCAGGTCGTCGGCGCGCGTTCCCGGATGGGCGGCCACGATCCGCGCCACGGCGGTCAACGCCGAATGCGCCTTCAGTTGATCGGCTCGCTGGGCGAACTGCACGTCGAGCACCGTGCGCAGTTCCTCCACGCCGCTGCGCTCGCCGAGTTCGCGTGCCAGCGTGGCGGAGTCGCGCACGCCCAGCCGGATCAGCGTCACCGCCATGCGAATGCCGAACAGGCCGAACCGGGCTGCGAGATGGGCCCGCAGTTCCGCCGGCACCGGCAGGGGCAACTCCGGATGCGCGAATCGGTCCGCGGACAGTAGCGCGATGCTCAGATCCTCCACGGAGATCCGCGCCAGCGCCTCGAAGGCATCGAATTCGCGCTGCCGCAGCGTCGCGCCGGCGAAGGCGAGCAGGCCGGCGACCGGAATGACCGCCTGGCACAATCCGGTTCGCTCCAGTTCGGTGGCGAAGCGGGCCGAGACCTCGCGGGCCGAATGCAGGGCATCGATGCGGCCGGCGCCGATCTCGTCGGCCCGGGAGACCACCCCGATCACGCCGAGCGGACCCGAAACACCCTGCCGGGCAGTACCTCCCGCGCCGATGCGTTCCAGGAACCCGATATCGGAGGCGTCCAGCCGGCGCAGCAGATAGACGACCGCGTCGGCCTCGGGAACGGTCACCGCCGCATTCTCGTCGGGCGTGAGCAGCCGTGAGGTGCGCAGCGACACCTCCCGCGACAGCGACGAGGTGCCCGGGGTATCGATGATGGTGGTGCGAGCCAGGGTGGCGGCCGGCCACTGCACATCCAGATGGTCGACCTCGTGCTCACCGGCGGCGTTCCAGCGCAGCGCCGACAGGTCGAAACTCAGACCGTGCGCCCCGGGCAGGCCGTCGGCGCCGGGAGTGCGCCGCACCACCACATCGGCGCTCGCGCCGTCGGCGGCCAGGGCGCTCACGCGCGGGGCCGGGCCGTGGCGGTACCAGGTCACCATCCGCGTGCACTCGGTGGCATCGGTCGGTGCGATGTCCTGTCCGACCAGCGCATTGAGCAGCGTCGATTTACCGGCTTTGAGCTGCCCGGCCAGCGCCACCCGCAGCGGTTGGTCGAGGCGGCGCGCACAGTCACCGAGCATCGCGGCGGGGCGCGACCGCGGCGCATAGGCGTGGCGGGCCGCCGAAACCAACCGGCGCGCCTCCCCCACGATGCCCGGCGTCTGGTCGCTGACCTGGTAACTCACGCGTCGACCGTACCCGAGCAGGCTGTGAATCCCGGTGCCGTGGGCTGAGAATCCCAGGGCCGCAGGCTCGGAGTCCCGGTGCCGTGGGTCAGGACTGTGCCCCGCGCGCATGACGTCCGGACGGGCCCGCCGGCGGCAGCATCGCATCGGCATGACGTCGCAGCTCGGCCACCACTCGCAATTGCCGCTCGAGTTCCGCGCCCCGCTGCGTGCGCTGGGCGTTGGCCACTCCGGCGGCATCCTGCGCGGCCTGCAGCGAATCGTTGATCGAACGCAGACTGCGGTCGGCGATGCCGGTGAAGTGATCGCGCAGAATGCGATGGATGCGATGCAGCCGGTCGCGCGACTCCTTGCCCGCCTCGAAACTCACATCGTCGAGGTAGCGGCGCACCGCCATCTTCGCCTCGCCGCGCTTGCGCGCCAGCCGTTCTCGTTTGTCGTCGCGAAACGCCTTGCCGCCCAGCAGCACACCCGCGCCCAGCGACACCGGATTGATCAGCGCCAGGCCCGCGACCGTACTGGCCAGGCCGATCATCACCATACCGCCGTAGGAACCGCGCATACCGACGAGCAACTTGTGGCCCATGCCGAGATCCGGCTCGAGATCGGCCAGCGTCACCGCCGCCACCCGGGACTCCTCCAACTCCGAACCCGACCGCACCGCAGGCAGATCCACCGCACCGAATTCGAGGAAGTGCTCGGCCACCCGCTCGGCCAAGTGGATGGCGCGATGATGCGTCCACAGCAGATTGTCGCCGATGGCGGTGTCGGTCGTTTGCATCAGCCACTGTTCCAATTGATCCCACAGCCGGCCGGGATCGTTCTCGTCGATCCACTCCTCGGCGGTCCTGCCGATGGCGCGCAACCGATCTCGCAGGTCGTGGTCGATATCGCCGGCCAGATCGGTGACGCCGTCGCCCAGCGTCTGCTGCCAGGCCGCGGTCCGGCGATGCAGCTCCTCGGCCTGCGCCTTCGCAGTGCGCAGTTCGCGGATGGCGGCCGCACCGCGTTCGGGGTCGCGCAGGGCGACCAGTTCACTGCTCAGCGCCAGTGCGAGATGTTCCGCGGCAGAGGAGATGTCGAGAGCCACCGCGCGTTGCGCCGCCGCCTTGTCCCGGGCGACCACCTGCTCCCGCAGGAAGTCGAACAGGACACCGAAACCGGATTCCCGGCCCAGTTGCTGATCCTGCAGCCGCATGGCGTGGCTGCGCAGCAGCGCCGAAACCGGGATGATCGGCAGCGCCAGGCGATTGCGCTCCAGATGCGCCTGGTCGGCCTGCAATACCTGCCGCCAATGCGGATACAGATCGATCTTGCTGAGGATCAGCGCCACGGCCGGGCACAGTTCGCGCACCTGCCGCAGGAAGTCGACCTCCGGTTCGGTCAGCTCGGTGGAGGCATCCGAGAGCAGCAGCACCGCATCGGCGGCCGGGGCCAGGGCGAGAACCGCTGCGGCCGTGGCGGTTGCGTGGCCGCCGACCGGCGGGGTGTCGATGACGACGATCCCGTCGGCCAGCAGCGGATTCGGCAACTCGATCTCCACCCGCGCCACGCGGCCGTGCGGAGACTGCGGCGTGACGGTGTGAATATCGCCGAGCGGCAGCGGAATCCGCCGGTTGTCCCGCTCGTCACCGGACGGCGTGGTGACGACGGTCTCGGCCCGGGCCTGCGGGCCGTGCGAGAGCACGATCGGCACCCCGGTGGTCGCATCGTCTCCGACCGGGCTGATGTCGAGATTCAGCAGCGCGTTGACGAATTGACTCTTGCCCTGGTTGCCCAGGCCCACCACCACGATGCGGCGGCGGGGGTCGCGGATCCGGTCGGCCAGCACCTCCAGCCGGCCGACCAGATCGTCGCGATCGGCGGTGCGCGCGGCGGTGATGGTTTCGGCGAGAATCCGCGACAGCGGTGAGGCAGGCACCTCCGGGGCGGTGTCCGCCACGACCACACTGCTCATTTTCGTTGCACCCCAACCTGTTTCGTTGACCGAACCGATTCTTCGCTACCCTCAGTGCAGCAGTCCGCCGGTGATGTCGCCGGAGGCGTGCGTATCGGTGACGGCCGAGGCGTGGCCGGAGGTGTCACCGAACAGGCTCGAATCCGTGTGACCGCCGGTGTCGAGCCCGCCCGACAGCGAGCTGTTGCCGCCCGCCGCCAGGGTGCTGTCGATGCCGCTGTGCGCACCGAGGGCGCTGTCCACGCCCCCGCCGATACCCGAGGCGCCGACGCCGGAGATATCGGTGCCGACACCGCTGCCGAACGCGTGCGACACATCGACACCGGACCAGGTGCCGGCGGCCGTACCCGAGAGTGCCGAGGATGCATCCGTGCCCGCGTGCAGCCCCGAGTCGACCGAACCCGTCAGACCCGAGCTCGCATCGGCGCCCGCGTGCAACCCCGAATCCGCCGCGCCCGACAGCGAGGTCGACAGATCGCCCGCGCCGTGGAGACCGGACTCCGCGGTCCCCGACAACGAGGTTCCGAGGTCACCGGCACTGTGCACACCCGACGCGGCGGTCCCGGACAGCGATGTCCCCAGGTCGCCCGCACTGTGCACAGCCCCGGCACCCGCGCCGGACAACGACGTGCCCAGGTCGCCGGCACTGTGCACGGCACTGGCGCCCGCTCCCGAGAGCGAGGTCGCCAAGTCGCCGGCACCGTGGACGCCCGCATCCGCTGATCCGGACAGGGAGGTTCCGAGGCCGGTCGCGCTGTTCACACCGGACGTCGCCGCACCCGACAGCGAGGACGACAGATCCCCGGCCGCATGCGCACCCGAGACCGCGGCCCCGGACAGATCCGCCCCGGTGTGCACACCGCTGCCGAGACCACCGGACAACCCGGTCTCCAACCCGGTCGCACCCTGCGCCCCCGAAGCCACCGCCCCGCCGAGCCCCGCTCCGATACCGGCGGCACCCCCGAGTCCCGCGGCGGCATTCGCAGCACCGCCGAGCGCCCCACCGAGACCGGCATTCGCGGCGCCGCCCAGGGCACCACCGAGACCGGCACCGGCGTTCGCCGCACCGTTCAGGGCACCGCCCAGTCCGGCACCGGCGTTCGCCGCACCGTTCAGGGCACCGCCCAGTCCGGCACCGGCATTCGCCGCGCCGCCCAAGGCACCACCCAGTCCGGCACCGGCATTCGCCGCACCACCCAAGGCACCACCGAGCCCCGCACCGGCATTCGCAGCGCCGCCCAGTCCTGCTCCGGCATTCGCGGCACCGTTCAGTGCACCACCGATACCACCCTGCGCAGCACCGCTCAGCGCCCCGCCCAAATCTCCGGCCGCCTGTGTCGCATCCGACAGATCGCCCCCGATCCCGGCACCGGCATCGGCCGCCCCGCCGAGTGAACCCCCAAGGCCCGCAGCCGCATTCGCCGCTCCCCCGAGTGCGCCACCGAGCCCAGCGCCGCCCGCGAGTTCTCCACCGAGTCCGGCACCCGCGTGGGCCGCACCCCCGAGAGCACCACCGAGGTCGGCTCCGACCTGCGTCGCACCGCCGAGCGCACCACCCAGATCGCCACCCGTATGGACCGAATTCCCGAACGAACCTTCCAGCCCCGCACCAGCATTGGCGGCACCACCCAAGGCACCGCCCAGTCCGGCACCGGCGTCCGCCACACCACCCAGCGCACCACCGAGACCAGCGCCCGCGTCGGCCGTACCACCCAAAGCACCACCCAACTCGGACCCCACCCCGGTCGCAGCACCCGCCGCACCGGCGTCCAGGCAGCGCTTCCCGGCCACGCTCACCCCGAGCGGTTCGAACGCCTCCAGCGCGCCCAGCACCT
>NZ_LZMK01000311.1:0-4320 GCF_001665865.1 Nocardia sp. 852002-20019_SCH5090214
GTGGCAAGCCCTCCCGCGAGGGAGGGTGCGGCAGCACCAAACTCGGCCCGCACGTGAACGGGCTGGGGCGTTCGAGACGCGATCAGCGCCCGCGTCCCTGGCCCTGGTCGCGTCCGGGGTCGTGGTGCGGTGGTGGGGGTGCGTGGTGCTGCTCGAACCCGCCGCTGCGCTCCGGATTTCGGGGCGGTGTCGGCTTATCCGGCTCGGGCGCCACAGTGTCGCCGTAGCGGTTTGCGGACTCCTCCGGCGACATCCCCGTCCCGGGCTGGGGGCGTTGCAGACCCATGAACTCAGCGATGTCGAAGTCGCTCTGCGTGCGGGCCGGGCCCTGCTGGGTGCGGGCGTCGCGGACCGACTGCGCGCGCTGCGCGGCGGTCATGCGGCCGCGGCGGGTTTGCTCGGCCTCGATCTTCTTCAAGTCGCGTTCGAGGCTGCGCAGCATCGTGGCGTCCTCACGTAGCGCGGCCTCGTCGAGCTGCTCGGCCTCCCGCATGCGGCGCTGGCATTGCGCCGGAGCCGCGTTGTGCAGCATCTCGGCCCATTCCTCCGGTGCCACGCCGGTCGCGTCGGCGGCCACATCGGCCGCGTAGCGGGCCTGCTCGACGGCGTCGGCGTGCTCGTCGATTTCGGCGTCCAGCTCGGCAAAGCGACTGTCGAGCCGTCCGCGGGCACGCACATTCCATGCCGCGGTGGCGGCACGTTCCCGCTCGATCCGGTCCTGTTCCTGTTCCCGCGCCGACTGCTCGGCCTCCAGCTGCTCCGCGTACGCGGCCGCCTTCTTCGCTGCGGCGATCATGCGGGCCTGCACCGCCAGCGCCTCGTTGTCCGCGCGGACCTGAGCGACCTGCGGCCCGCCGACCCGCCGTGCTTCCAGCTCCTCCCGCAACGCTGTGACCTCGGCCCGGCGGTGCAGCAATTCCCCGCCCAGCCGGTCGTCGTCCCACGTGCGCGGGGCGATATCCGAATCGGCGGACCCGGCCGCCGCGACGGCCCTCGTGCGGACCAAGGCCCGATCCTGCTCCGACAACTCGGAAAAGAACGGCCTGTTGAGTCGCCGTGGCCGCTGCCGTGCCTCGGGCGGAGTGAGCGGCCCCTGGGCGCTGGCCTTCGCCCTCGACATATCCGGGCGCGGCCGGCGCTCCGGTTCGGGTGCGGGTGCAGCAGGTTCCGGCTCGTGTTCCGGTGTCGGCGCGGTGGTGTCGAGCATGTTTTCGATCCGCCAGGACAGCACAGCGGCCATGTCGTCGGCGGTGCTCAGCTCGCGGGCGGCCACCACGGTGGTGAGGTCCTCGATCGCGTCGCGGCCCTCGGATTCCAGCTCGGCCAGCCGTGCCAGCAGCGCCGGCCACGCGGGTGCCTCGCTCACCCGCGCCACGAGCGCGTCGGCGGCCTCGGTGATCTCGCGGACCCGGTCGGCGCCGAGCAGCTGCTCGGCCTGCGACACCGTGGCCGCCGCCGTGGTGGTGTCGGTGCTCTCGCCGAGGACCTTGCTCACGCGCCGCCCCGCGGCCGCGGTGAACACGTCAGCGGTGTCGCGGTCCCATCGGAACCCACGATTCTGCAGATCGGCATCCCAGGCCCGGCGCACCGGGTCGAGCCCCCGCAGCGACTGATCGACAACGACCGCGCGCAAGACCTGCCCCCGGGCGCGGTGAGCAGTGGCGATCTGGGCCGCGATCGCGATTGCGAGCACCAGCAGCGCCAGCAGCAGGGCGAGAGCGAGCGCGGCCAGCTCCGTGGCCTCACCGCTACCGGCCCGCCGCATCCGCGCCCCACCCGGCCGGATCGCCTCATCGAACAGAATCGCCGCGGCCGCGCCCAGCCCGGTGCGGGTACCGCCGCCGAACGTGGCCCGGCCGGACGCGCGCGGCTGGTACCGCTGACTCGCGTACTGGACCTGCGCACTGCGTGCGAGTTCCTTCGCCGCGGCCGCGAAAACCCCGGGCCGGTCGCCTTCGAGAGCCTCGCTGAACGCCGCGAACACCCCGGACGCCTGCCCGGCCGCCCACGCCCACTGCGCCCGATCCCCCGCCGGGACAGCCTCCAGCGTGCGCCGCCACTCACCGATCTCGGCCGCCGCCGCCCGCCATACCTGCGGATCCTCGAGATCCGGGCCCGACCGCCGCGCGTCGGACCGCTGGGACTGGCCGCCCCGCCACGCGGTAGCCGCCTCCGCGCGGGCCTCAGGCGAATCGGCCCATTGCTGCTCACGCAGCGCGGTCAGCGTCAGATCGTGGTCGAGCTTCCCACCGCCGACCCACGGCCCGACCTCGCCCCCGTCTCGCCGCCAGCGCACCTTGTAGCCGGCCGCCTCGGTCTGGCCGCCCGCCGCCCACCGCGGCGCGACAGAGACCCCCGCTTCACGCAGGGCCCGGACGAAATCGGCTTCGGTGTCCGTCGCAGTCGCCGCGGCACGCACCACCCGCCGCAACCGTTCCCGCTCGGTCTCCGGTGCGCCGATCCGCGCGGCGCGCTCGATCTCGGCGCGGGAGTTGCCGCTGTGGCCACCGCCCTCCCCCCGCGACGGGAGCACCTTCAACCCGAACTCGCGCTCCAGCTCGCCGGCGACATCCTGCGCGCGGAGGCGATCTCCCTTCCGCTTACCCGGCCCGTAGTCATACGTGCTGACCTTCGATCCGTCCTCGCGGATCAAGCTCGCTGCGATGTGGATGTGGTCCTGGCCCTCGCCGTCCTCGCCGCTGCGTCCGTGCCGCACCGCCGCCCACCGCGCAGGCTCGACCGACCCGTCCGCGGATCCGTTGAACCCCATGCGGGTCATGAACTCGTTCGCGAGTTCCCCCCACTTCTCGTCGCTCAACTCCTCGCCCGGGTTCAACGCGATCACGCAATGCCACACCGGCGCATTGCGCATCACCCCCTTCTCCCCCTTCGCCGCGGGCACGACCACGTCCGTGCCAGGGCCCCGCCCGCCGACACCGGACCCGACCTTCGCGCGCATCCGCGCTTGCGTGCCGTGCAGCTGGCGCGGCAAATCCATCTCGTGCGCGATCGCGATCGCCGCATCCCGCGACGCCCGCTTGTCCTGCGGGCCGTCGAAATCGCGCAGCCACTCCGCCTGCATCACCGACGGCGACCCCGCCACCACATGACGGTGCCGGTGCTCGTTGTGCTCGCCCTCTCCCAGCAGATACACCATCAGGCCCGAGAGCTTCTGGCCCCGGAAGATCTTCGGGATCATCGCCGCACGGCCTGCCGGGCCAGCTGCTCCATCGCCTCGGCGCGCTCGGACAGATCCGCCATCAACTCCCGCAGATCCGCCAGCGCCTCCTCCAGCTCGTCGACCTCGACGACACCGTGGGTGTTCGCCACCCGCGCGAGCTGGTTGATGTTCGCGCCGATGTGGGCCAGTGCTGACAGCCGCACCTCGTGCATCGCCCGCGCCGCCGACATCAACGTCGACGCGACCGCTTTCCGCTTCGCCCACGGCAGCCACGGCCCCTGCGCACCCTCGGACTTACGCGGCACGGCCACCGGCTTCTCGTCCGTGCCCGCCGACGGCAGCACCGACTCGACCAGGTACCACGGCACCGTCGCCGGAATCTCGTCGGCAGCCTCCTTTACGGCCGCGTACTCGGCCTCAGACAGCACCACCTCGACCGTCCGCTTCGGCCCGATGACGTTCGGCCGGCGCCGCCGCTTCGCAGCCCTACGGATCTGCTGTGCGCGCCGAGAACCGGCCGCACCACCCTCCTTCGACACCACCGCCACCACCCTCTCCCTGCTCCGTCTCCGGCCCGCCCACCGGGCCGAAACCCCATGCCCAGCGCAGCGACCACCCGTCCACGGGTGGGATCCTCCCCCGAGGATACACACAAATACCCCGGGTATTTGTTAACTTGCTCCGCCTGGAGGGAGGGTGCCGGGGGTGGGCGGCTGCGGCCGGAGGCCGCAATGAGGAGCGGCCTGCGGCCGCGACTTCACCGGAGGTGTTTCGTGTCCGGAATCCTGGGGGCGCCCGGCGAGCGCGACAGCGGAGCCGGACTGCCCGGGAGCGTGTGGCTTCGGAGCGCCTGACTCGGTGGCGGTGGGCGCGGTCGGTAGGGTCTGGACAGACGAGAGCCCCGGCGACTTGGGTTCGCCGGGGCTCTCGTCGCGTCTACGCGACCGGGGTGTCAGTCGACCGGGCGGGGGCCGGCCACCTTCGCGGCCGCCGCGATCGCGCGCCCGACTGTCGAGTGCGGAAGCGTGACCAGCTTGCCGATGTGGTTGGCCGTGTCGCCGTGCGAGCGGGCCTCGTAGATGCGCGCGAGCATCTCGATCGGCTGGCGTGACAGCCCGCGATCGATCACCGCGCGCGCG
>NZ_LZMK01000312.1:0-1165 GCF_001665865.1 Nocardia sp. 852002-20019_SCH5090214
CCGCGACCGTGACCGGTGTCGCGGTCACGGTCGCGGTTGTAGGCCTGCGCGAGCCCAGTCCCCGGGGCGGTCTGGCGCGCTCGTGCCTCCGGGGTGGGCGGCTTCACCGCTTCACTCGGCGGCTTGGCCCGCCCGGCCGCAGCGGCCAGGCGCTGAGCGCGCTGGTCCTCAGTCAGTCCGGCCTGGCGCAGGTTGTACTCCAGCAGCGCGAGGCGTTCGGGGCTGTCGTAGGAGGGCGGGCCGGGATTGCGTTCGGCGGCGACCTTTTCTCGGCGACCGGCCCACTGGTCCTGGACGGCGCGTGCGCGCTCGCCTTTCTTCTCGCAGGCGTCGTTTTCGACGGCGAGGAATTGGTTCACGTCGAGGCGGACGTGTTCGGGCACCCCGGCAGTGATCATGCTGTTGCGCAGCTGTTCCTCGGCTTGGGTGGCTTCGTAGTCGTCGCGACTGGTGCGCCCGGCCGCCAGCGCGGTCTGCGCGAGGACCACACGGTTGAGGTCGTCGCGGACTGCGCGGACAGTGCCCTCGGGCGCGGCCGCGGTCGACAAGATTTTTTCGATCTCGCGGCGGTTTTCCTCGGCGTAGGCACGCGCGTAGTTGTCGCGGCGTTCGCGCTCGATCGCGGCCGCGGACCGGTCATCGGCCAGCAGCGTGTCCGGCACCTGAGTTTTCCCGGCCTCGATATCGGTGAGCACGGCGCGCAGCTGGTCACGCTCGATATCGGCCAAACCCTTGCCCGACTTGATCGCCTTGTCGATCTGAGCGCGCATCACCTCGGCCCGCTGCCGCTGGTCTTTGTCCCACCTCGCCTCGGGGTCCTTGCCGTCGGGATCGAGGGCGATGCGGGCCTCCACGATCGGCGCCAGCGCCGCATACGCGCGCACGGTCGTGGCGAGCTCGTCGCGGTTGACGTGATCGGGCCACAACGGCTTACGCGCCTCGGCCGGGTTTTTGCGGATCTGTTTGCCCCGCTCGCGGGCGATCTCGCGGTCTTTCTCGGTCATCACCGACACCGCCTCGGCCAGCCGCGCCTGCACACCCACGGTGTCCAGACCGCTCTTGAGGCGGGCCTGATAGTCCAGCAGCAAGGTGTCGACCCGGTATTTGGCCTCCTCTCCCGGATCGACCAGCGGAGAGTCCATGCGGCGCAGAGCGGCGGCCGCCG
>NZ_LZMK01000313.1:0-15649 GCF_001665865.1 Nocardia sp. 852002-20019_SCH5090214
CCGGGGCTCGCCGTCGGGCCCGCGCTGTGTGCTCTTGCCCCCCCACCGCCGCGCACCCCCAACGACGCCCCGACCGGCTCCGAGAAGCCCGATCGTCAGCGGTTGTACTGGTAGAAGCCGGCCCCCGTCTTCTTACCGAGCAGCCCGGCCTCCACCATGCGCATCAGCAGCGGCGGCGCCGAGTAGAGCGGCTCCTTGAATTCGGCGTACATGGAGTCGGCGATCGACTTCACGGTGTCGAGGCCCACCAGGTCGGTCAGGGCGAGCGGGCCCATGGGGTGGGCACAGCCGAGCACCATCGCCTTGTCGACGTCTTCCTTGGTGGCGAAGCCGGATTCGACCATGCGGATGGCCGAGAGCAGGTACGGCACGAGCAGCGCGTTGACGACGAAGCCGGAGCGGTCGGCGGAGCGCACGACCTGCTTGCCGAGGACCTCACCGGCGAAGGCTTCGGCGCGCGCGGAAACGGCTTCGCTGGTCTTGAGGGTGGTCACGAGCTCGACGAGCGGCAGCACCGGCACCGGGTTGAAGAAGTGCATGCCCACGACCCGCTCGGGGTTGTTGGTGGCGACGGCGATCTTCATGATCGGAATCGAGGAGGTGTTGGAGGCCAGCACGGCGTCGGGGTCGGTGACGACCTTGTCGAGTTCGCTGAAGATCGCGGTCTTGACGTCTTCGCTCTCCACGACGGCCTCGACGACCAACTGCCGGTCGGCGAAGTCACCGAGGTCGGAGGTGAACCGCAGCCGCCAGGCGGCCTGTTCGCGCTCGCGCTCGGTGATCTTGCCGCTGCTCACACCGCGATCCAGCGATCGCAGGATGCGGGCGCGGCCGGCGGCGGCCAGTTCCCGGGTCTGCTCGAACACGAGCACATCGACATGCGCCCGGGCGCAGACCTCGGCGATTCCGGCGCCCATCTGTCCAGCGCCGATGACTCCGACGCGTTGAATCTTCTCGCTGCTCACTGTTCCGCCTCTCCGGAATTTTTGCGGGCGGCTGAGTGCCGCGGTAGTCGTGCATCCGTTGTTGCGTCGGGTGCCAAACCGGTTCTGGATGTACCCGATGAGTTACCCATGTTCTTACGAAATCAGTTGTCTCGTATCGAATTTTGCCGGGCACGTTGTCGACTGTCGGGGTTCTAAGGGAAAAGCCCTCCCCGCCGGGGCTGTTCGACGGGAAGGGCTGCGGGCGCTCGTTGCAGGAGTGCCCATATCTGGTGGTGAGGTGAACCGGCGACAGCTGCCGCCGGTTCAGGTCACCGTCGCCCGGGACGGGCGACCGGGTTCAGCTCAGTGGAACTGGCCCTCTTCGGTGGAGCCCTTCAGGGCCGCCGTCGAGGTGTTCGGGTCCACGGTGGTGGCGATGGTGTCGAAGTAGCCGGCACCGACCTCACGCTGGTGCTTGATGGCGGTGAAGCCACGCTCGGCGGCAGCCTTGAACTCGCGCTCCTGCAGGTCGACGAAGGCGGTCATACCCTCGCGGGCGTAACCGTAGGCCAGGTCGAAGGCCGCGTAGTTGAGCGAGTGGAAGCCCGCCAGGGTGATGAACTGGAACTTGAAGCCCATCGCCGCCAGCTCGCGCTGGAACTTCGCGATGGTGGCGTCGTCCAGGTGCGCCTTCCAGTTGAAGGACGGCGAGCAGTTGTAGGCCAGCAGCTGGTCCGGGAACTCGGACTTGACGCCCTCGGCGAACTTGCGGGCGACCTCCAGGTCCGGAATACCGGTCTCCATCCAGATCAGGTCGGAGTAGGGGGCGTAGGCCTTGGCACGCGCGATGCAGGGCTCGATGCCGTTCTTGACGTGGTAGAAGCCCTCGGCGGTGCGCTCACCGGTGATGAACGGACGGTCGCGCTCGTCGACGTCGGAGGTGATCAGGGTGGCGGCCTCGGCATCGGTGCGGGCGATGACGACGGTCGGGGTGTCGGCGACGTCGGCGGCCAGGCGAGCCGAGGTCAGGGTGCGGATGTGCTGCTGGGTGGGGATCAGCACCTTGCCACCGAGGTGGCCGCACTTCTTCTCCGACGCCAGCTGGTCCTCCCAGTGGGTACCGGCGGCACCCGCGGCGATCATGGCCTTCTGCAGCTCGTAGACGTTCAGCGCGCCACCGAAGCCGGCCTCACCGTCGGCGACGATCGGCACGACCCAGTTGTCGACCGAGGTGTCGCCCTCGACCTTGGCGATCTCGTCGGCGCGCAGCAGCGCGTTGTTGATGCGGCGCACGACCGACGGCACCGAGTTGGCCGGGTACAGCGACTGGTCGGGGTAGGTGTGGCCGGACAGGTTCGCGTCACCGGCGACCTGCCAACCGGACAGGTAGATGGCCTTCAGGCCGGCACGCACGGCCTGCACGGCCTGGTTACCGGTCAGAGCGCCGAGCGAGTGGATGTACTCGCCCTCGGCGTTGACGCCCTCCCACAGCAGCTCCGCACCCCGGCGGGCAAGCGTGTGCTCCTCGACGACATTGCCCTGCAGCTGCACGACCTGCTCGGCCGTGTACTCGCGGGTGATGCCCTTCCAGCGCGGGTTGGTGTCCCAGTCCTTCTGGATCTCCGCAGCGGTCTTCGGGGTGCCGACGTTCGACATCTGATGACTCCACTTCTTCGTTCGGTCTCGGTTGCCCCGCTCGCCGAACATCCGCGCCGACTACGGGTCGCGATGTCCGAACTCTGCTGGAGCGGCAATTTGCAGGGTTGCTATGCCCATCGGGTGTACTTCCACACGATGGCACAACTAAAAATTGCCGTCTACCTGTTGCAAGTGTGAATCTCGGCTAGCTTTGCGGGGGTCTTTGCTAAGTCTGCAAAATTTGCCTGTTAATTGCACGCACCACTTCTACTGGCGAGTAGGCCTGACATGCGGTTTTACGTAACGCCCGTACTGTTTCAGTGAGCCTTACCACCGCGGCGATTCGGGAGCACGCATTGCCGACTGTGAGGACCTTCACAAGCGCGGGCGGCTGCCCTCGGTGTGCGCCGCGCCACTCCCGGCTCCGTACGATTCGGACATACCTCGGCGGCTCGAACGAGCGGCTGCGACACTGATCGTCGTGCCCCAGGGGTCGGCACCGGAACCCGGAAAGGAACACGATGCGCACACTGTGGACCGCGGTCGCGGGCGTCGCCTGCTCCCTGGCACTGGCCGCGACGGCCGCCGTGATCGAGGCGCCCGGCGCCGCGGCAGACACGCCGGCGGTGCAATCGGTGGAGCCGCTGTCCGCGGCTGCGACGCTGCCCGGCTCCGTGGATTCCCAGCGCATCCTCTATACGACGAGCACGGTCGGGAATCAGCCGACGGTCGCGAGCGCCGCGGTGTATTTTCCGCCGGACCCGGCTCCGGCCGGCGGCTGGCCGGTCGTCGCGTGGGCGCACGGCACGGTCGGCCTCGGCGACAGTTGCGCCTACAGCATCGCCGGCCCCGGCGCCGTGGATCGGGACTGGGCGTATCTGGGCACCTGGCTGAAGCAGGGCTACGCGATCGTGGCCGCCGATTACGCCGGCCTCGGCACCCCCGGCGATCACCCGTATCTCAACGGCGTCGTCGAGGCGCACAACGTGGTCGACGCCGTGCGGGCGGCCGTCGGCCACTACTCGCAGCTGTCGCGCGAATGGGTCGTGGTCGGCCAGTCGCAGGGTGGCGGCGCGGCGATGTTCACCGCGCGCTACGCGACCGAGTTCGGTGGCCCCGACCTCGACTACCGGGGTGGCGTCGGCACCGGCGTACCGGCCTATATCGAGGACATCCTGATGCCGCTGGGCCCGGGCATCCCGCCGGTGAAGCTGAGCCCGCACACCACCGGATACGTTCTCTACATCCTGAACGGCCTGCGCACCACGTTCCCGGAACTCGGCATCGAGTCCTTCCTGACCGACTCCGGCCGGAACTGGCTCGACCGCGCGAAGGACGAATGTCTCACACCCCTCGGTGACGATCTGGCCGCCGCGGGCGTGGTGATCGGCGATCTGTTCACCCGCCCGTTGTCGCAGATTCCGAATCTGCACGGTTTGCTGTCCGGCTACCTCGGCTTGCCCGAAACCGGTTACGACAGGCCGATTTTCATGGGCCAGGGCCTGCGCGACACCGATGTGATCACCCCGGAGACACTGCGCTACGCGGGGGTTCTGACCGCCAACCGGCAGCCGCTGACCTTCCGGATCTATCCCACCGATCACGACGGCACGGTGAACGCCTCACTGGTCGATTCGTTGCCGTTCGTTCGCGGCCTGTTCGCCTGACGGTACAACTCGGTCGGTTATTCGGTTGTGCTATGTCACAGCCGGATTCCCGCGCCGATCGGTGCCCGTCGGGGAATTCCCATCGCCGACACGACGCCGCGCACGGGAGCGGTTATCGTGGCCCTCACGTGTGACGATCTGGCGACGGGACGCGACGACCGGCGGGCCCGCCCACTCGCGCACGCTGATCGGGAGCATGTGATGCGTGACATCGTCGAGGACCTGCTACGGGTCTGGCACAGCGGCCGCACGGGCGGCCTGGCAACCCTGGTCCGCACCTTCGGAAGCTCCCCCTTACCGGTGGGCTCGGCGATGCTCGTCGACCCCGACGGCGGTGTGCACGGATCGGTCTCCGACGGCTGCTACGAGGCCGCCGTCTACGAGGCTGCGGTGGAGGCCGCGCGCACGGGCCACCGAGAGCTGCGGCGCTTCGACGCGACCTCCGGATTCGATGTGAGCGCGGAATGCGGAACCATCGACGTGTTCGTAGAACCGTTCTCCCGCAACGACTTTCCGGAATTCGCGGCGGTGGCCGGGGATATCGCGCGGCACAAGCCCGTCACGGTGTTCACCGTCGTGTGGCACAGCGATCCGGAGGTGATCGGCCAGCATCTGGTCACCGACCGCCGGCACAACACCGAGCTGGTGTCGCTGCCGGAATCGGATGTGTTCGTCTCGTCCCACACCGCGCCGCCGCGACTGATCATCTTCGGCGCCAATACCTTCGCCGCCGCCTTGACGACCCAGGGCCGGCTGCTCGGCTACCGCGTGACCATCTGCGATCCGCGCGAGGCCTTCGCCGTGCCCGCCTCGTTCCCGGGCGCGGAAGTGGTGGTGGACTGGCCGCACCGCTATCTCAACGCCCAGGCCGGGATCGGGGCCATCGACCGCACCACCGCGATCGTCGCCGCGACCCAGGACCCGAAGTTCGAGATCCCCCTGCTCACCGTCGCGCTGCGCCTACCCGAGCTGGGCTATCTGGGCGCGCTCGGTTCGCATTCGGCGCACGACCATCGGCTCGAGGCATTGCAGGCCGGCGGATTCGGCGCCGACACGCTGGCCCGGTTGCACGCGCCGGCGGGCTTCGACGTCGGTGCCCGCACCCCGATGGAACATGCCGTGGCGATCGCCGCCGAACTGCTCGCGGTGCGGTCCGCGGGTTCGAGTCGGACCCCGGCACACGCCACCGCCGCCGCCTCCTGATCGTCCGGGGCCGACCCTAGGGTTCGAACCAGTCTCGGGCCGAACGTCGCAGCAGCAGCCCGGCGACCAGCACGGAGACCACCGGCCCGAGCCAGCCGGGCGGGCGGCCCACGACGATCGAGGGCACCGTCCACAGTGCGTTGAGCACCGCGAGCAGAACCGCGCTGATCCGGATGCTCGCGCCGACGGCGCCGAAGGCCAGGGCGACCGCGCCCAATATCCAGCTGGCGACGAACGACAGCCCGGTGATCAGCGCGACATGCCACCCGGACACCCAGCCCGCGGTGACGGTGCAGCCGACGCCGACCACGGCCAGGCCGAGCGCGAGGACCTGCGCCGCGCGAACCGTGAAAGGCATCCGGGGGATCGGCACGTCGTCGGCAGGGGTTGCGGCGCCGGGCTCCGAGACGGAGTCGGACTCGAGGGCGGGATCGGACTCCCGAGCGGCATCGGACTCACGAGCGAGGTCGGACTTACGAACGGCGTCGGGCTTACGGGCGAGGTCAGGCTTACGGGCGAGGTCGGGCTTACGGGCGTGGTCGGGCTCGAGCGCCGGGTCCGTGGCAGGCGCGAGGTCGCGGCCGGTGACCGGCTCGGGAGCGGCAGCGGGGTCTGGTGCGGGGTCGGGCATCAGCTCACCTCTTCCGGAAACTCCGGTTCGACGATCCTCTGGTTCGGCGATCCGAGGCACCGAGCATCGGCCCACGGCACGCAGACAACGACAAGCCCGTTCGCAATGTACCGCCCGCCACCGCCGCGGTCACCGCACGGACGCGGCGCGGCGCAATCCCCCTCGGCCCGAGCCGCCCCGGGGCCCGAGGCAGCGCCGCACCGGAAGGGTCAGCGGTCGCCGACCGGATCGGCCAGCTTCTCGACCACGACCTCCGCGAGCACCCGCTGCCGCAGCGACAGGTCGATCTCGCCGGCCACGGCCATCACCACCGCCGCGGCCGAGGTGGCAACCGCATCGGCGAGTATCGCGGGCCACTCCGGCCGGTCGGGTCCGGCCAGCGCGGCGATCACCGCCGCGGCCGCGGCATCACCGGCCCCGGTCGGATTGCCGCACAACGGCTCGGGCAGAACGGCCGACCACGCGCCGTCCGGTGTCACCGCGACCATGCCGTCGGAGCCCCGCGTCGCGATCACCGCTCCCGCGCCGGCGCCCACCAGCGCGGCGGCCGCCGCGGCCACCTCCTCGGTCGTGGCCGGGCGTGCCCCGGTCAGTCCCGCGAGTTCGTCGAGATCCGGCATGAGGATCACCCCCGGCACCCGGGCGGCGGCTTCGAGGGCGAGACCGTCCACATCGCAGATCACCGGAACCCCGGCGCCGAGTCCGATGCGGGCCAGGTCGGCGGGTAGCGACGCGCGCACGCCGCCGGGCAGCGATCCGGAGACGACGATGCCACCGGCCTCACCGGCCAGCCCCCGCAATCGCACCAGCAGTTGATCCACCGCATCGGGATTGGTGAGTCGCGCCCCCGGTTCCCACAGCGAGGTCGCCGAGCCGTCGTGACTGTCGCTGATCACGACGGTGCGCCGCACCCACGGCAGTGCGTGCACGAAGTCCACCGGCAGTTCTCGTTCGGCGGCGGCGGAAAACGTATGATCGGCGAAACCAGTTGCGCGCGAATATTTCCCGATCTGAGTGAGCACCCGGGTGACATTGATGCCCTTACCGCCGACACGCTGCTCGACCGACGAAACCCGATGTGCCCGTCCGGGTTCGAAGTTTTCGACCCGATAGGTCATATCGTAGGCCGGGTTCAGCGTCACGGTGAGGATCACCTCAACCACTGTCCTCGTCGCAGCACCGCGCGCAACTCCAGATCCGAATCGACCACCAGCACATCGGCGAACATCCCCGGCCGCAGATCACCGACTGCCGTCGCGCCGATCGCGGCCGCCGGCGTCGTCGCCGCCGCGCGCACCGCGTCGACCAGATCCACACCGCATTCGTGCACCGCCCAGCGCAGGCACTGCAATTGCGTCGCGGTTCCGCCGGCCAGGGCGCCGCTCGGCACGCGCGCCACCCCCGCTTCTACATGGACAGCCTGCGGGCCGAGACGGTAGTCACCGTCGGGCAGACCGGCCGCCTGCATGGCATCGGTCACCAGCGCCACGCGGTGCCGCGCCGTCGCGAAAACCAGTGCCCCGAAACCGGATTCGATATGCACGCCGTCTCCGATCAATTCGACCACCACATCCCCGGCGGCCGCGCCCACCAGTGCGGCGGCGACCGCGCCGGGCGCGCGATGGTGCAGCGGCGCCATCGTATTGGCGAGATGCGTGACCAGAGCACCGGATCCGTTGGGCGCCAATGCGTCTCGGAACTGTTCGTAACCGGCGTCGGTATGGCCGAGCGCCACCACCACGCCGTGTTCGCCGAGTTGCGCCGCGGCGGCGGCGAATCCAGGGCGTTCGGGCGCGAGCGTCATCACGCGCAGATGTCCGTCCGCGGCCTCGAGCAGGCGCCGGATCAGTCCGGGGTCGGGATCGCGGAGATAGCGGGGATCCTGTGCACCACAGCGCATTTCGGAAAGGAACGGACCTTCGACGTGAATTCCGGCGATCTCACCGCTGGTGGCCACCTCGCGCAGGGCCGCGACCTGGGCCACCATCGTGTCGGGTGCGGCGGTCACGATGCTCGCCAGCACCGTCGTGGCCCCCTGCCGATGGTGGTAGCGCGCCGCCGCGCGCGCCTGTTCCGGATCGGTGGTGTCGAATCGGTGGCCGTATCCGCCGTGGTTGTGGATGTCGACCAGACCGGGCAGCAAGGTCCCGAGATGCGGCGGCGGTTCGGCGCCCCGGTTGCCGAACGTCCATTGCGCGAGGGGCCGCACCGCCTCGATGCGACCGTCCAGCACCTCGAGCACCGCATCGTCGACGACCCCGGCCGAGGTGACCACGCGGCCGCGAAGCACCGGCTGCCCATCGTTCATTCGAGGACCTCCAGCCGGGCATACCGGGCCGCGCCCACCAATCCGGCCCGCGCACCGAACGCACCCGTGACGACCTGCGGAACCGGCGCCACTCGCACCAGCCGCTCCAGACGCGCGCGCAGTCCCTCGCTCAGCACCGGCCCGGCGCCCGCCAGCCCGCCACCGAGCACGATGCGCTGCGGGCAGACCGCGTGCACGACCCCCAGGAGTCCGTCGGCCAGCGCGTCGATCGCGTCGTCGACCACGGCCCGGGCGTGCGCATCGTCCGGCAGAGCCGCGAAAACCGCTTCGGCGCCGTCGATGTCGCGGCCGGTGCGCTCGCGGTAGGCCCGCGTGATGGACGGGCCGGAGGCTACGGTTTCCACGCACCCGATATTTCCGCAGGAGCAGCGTCGCCCGTCGTGCCGCACCGGGATATGCCCGTATTCACCGGCCTGCCCGGCGCCACCGCGCACGAGCCGCCCTCCGACGGCCAGTGCCCCGCTGATTCCGGTGCCGAGATTCACCACCAGCACATCGTCGGCGCCCCGTCCGGCACCCAGGCGCCACTCCGCCCAGCCGGCCAGGATCACATCGTGTTCGATCAGTATCGGACATCCCCACCGGTCCTGTAATCGACTGCCCACCAACACATCTCGCCAGCCGATATTGCTGCTGAACACCGCCAGCGACCGTGCGGCGTCCACGATGCCCGGCAGTCCGATCGCCCCGCGGCGCAGGCCGGCCCGTGTCTCGTCGGAGACCTCGGCCAGCAATCGGTCGCCCAGCGCGGCCATGGCGTCGAAGGCCCGCTCACCGCGTGGGGTGGGCACCGTCGCGGCGGCCTCGACCCGGCCGGCGGAGTCGCTGATCTCCGCCTTGATCGTGGTTCCACCGACATCCATGGCGAGGACCGGATCGAGCTCCCTCGCTTCGGTCATCGCAGGATCACCGATCGCCGCAGCCCGCGCGGATGGTCGGGATCCAGTCCCAGATCCGCGGACCGCAGCAGGCACAGCCGATGCACGCGCACGAGATCGGCCATCGGATCGATATCGCGATATTCGACATGAGCTCCGGTAGCGGCGATGTCCTCGCGCAGCCCGGCGGCGACGGGCCCCAGCGCCCACACCGCACGACCCGGTGCCGCGATGCTGATGGGACCGTGCCGATATTCGGTCGCGAGATACCCTTCCGCCCAGGCCCGGCAGGATTCCCGCAATTTCAACCCCGCCTCCTCGGCCAGCGCCGCGGCGAAACCCATTCCCACGAAAGTGATCTGCTCCGCGTTGCGGACGGCGGCCGGCACGCTCGACTCGGCGGCCTCGTCCAGGACCGCGCGAGCCTGTTCGATCGCCGGCGCCAGATCCTCCCCCAGATGCCACCGCAGTATCGCGAGAGCCGTTGTCGCGAAACGGGTTTGGACCACCGAACGCTCGTCGACCGCGTCGATGAGGATCGGGTCGGCGAGCTCGAGTACCGGCGTCCCCGAACTGGAGCAGATCACGGTGCGCGCCACCGTGGCAGGCATCGCCCGCATCGCGTCGACCACCTCGGTGGTGGTACCGGAACGGCAGATCACCAGATAGCGGTCGTAATCGCGGCCACCGCGCACCGCACTCGCCGGCCACGCGTCGGTGAGACCGTGGCCGGCCGATTCCCGGAGTTCGGCGATCGCGCACGCCATGAAGTAGGAGGTGCCGCAGCCCACGACCGCCACCCGCTCGCCGGGGCTCGGCAGCAGCGTTCGGTGCTCTGCCGCGACCGCCGCGGCCCATGCCCAGTCGTCGGGCTGGGTGGCCACCTCGGCGGCCAGGTGGGGCCGGGGCGGATGCGTGCGATCCGAGCTCTCGGTGGAGGGCGGCACGGTCTCAGAATCGGACCGCGATTCGATCATGTCAACTTTCCCGCGAATCGTCCCGCGCGACCGCCGCCCCGGTTAGATTCGGACGAGCCGGACCGGTCCCCACCCTCCGGCATCCGCCGATGTCCCGCGAATGCCGCAGGTGACGGTTGTACGAAGGGGAAGGTTGACGCTTGGTGTCCGGTCGGCCGCGCGGTGCGTTCGCGATCGCCGCGGTTCTCGTCGTGCTGTCGGTGACCGTCGCCGCCTGCGGCTTCCGCGGCCGCAGCACCGACGATTCCGATCCCGGCGCACTGGCACTGCTGGTGCCCGCCTACAGCGACGCGACCCGCGCGGAGTGGGCTGCGATCATTGCGGGCTTCCGCGCACAGAATCCGCAGATCACGATCCATCTTCAGGTCGAATCGTGGGATTCGATCAACGAGGTGGTCCGCACCGATCTGCAGTCGGTGACGACCACACCCGACATTCTCGGCATCGACGCCTACTCCGCCTACGCGACCGACGACATGCTCTATCCGGCCACCGATATCGCCGACCCGGCGGTCCTGCACGACATCGACCCCGGCTTCGCCCGCAACGCCTCCATCGGCGGAACCCAATGGGCGCTACCGCTGTTCGCCTCGACGCGCACGCTGTTCTACAACACGGACCTGTTCGCCCGCGCCGGCATCGCCGCCCCGCCGCGGACCTGGTCCGAGTTGCGCGAGGACGCGCACCGCATCCAGGCCCTCGGCGGCGGCATCTCCGGTTACGGCCTGCCGCTGGGCAGTGAGGAGGCGCAGGGCGAGACGTCGATCTGGACGTTCGGCGCCGGCGGCAGCTGGTCCGACGGCGCGACCCTCACCGTCGACACCGACGCCAACCGCGAAGGGGTGCGGGCGATGTCGGAACTGGCCGCGGCGGGCGACACCCAGCCGAATCCGGGCTCCACCGATCGCAAGGACGTGATCAACGCATTCGTCCAGGGCCGGATCGGCATGATCGAAGGTTTGCCGCCGGTATTGGGCATGATCGACCGGCAGAATCCGGCGTTGCGTTACGCCACCGCACCCTCACCGACGAAAACCGGCGCGCCTGTCACCCTCGGCGTCGCCGACCACTTGATGGCGTTCCGTAAACACGGCAACAAGCAGGCCGCGATCCGGCAGTTCCTGAACTACTTCTATTCACCTGCGGTCTACTCGGAATTCGTGCGGGCGGAGCACTTCATCCCGATCACCACCTCCGGAACTCGCGCGCTCGCCCACGATCCGGTGACCGAAACCTTCGCCGCCACCCTGCCGGTCGCCCGCTTCTACCCCTCCGCCGATCCGAAATGGGCCGCGGTTCAGGGCGCGATCCGCCAGCAGATGGGCACGGTGGCACAGGGCGCGGACCCGGCGGAGGTCCTGCGCCGCATCGCGCGGGCGGCGGAATGAGGAGCCCACGCGGCCGCACCGGCTCCGCGATCCGCGCCCTGCCGTGGATCGGCCCGGTGATCATCCTGATCGCAGCGGTGGTCGCATTTCCCGCCGGATACATGCTCTGGACCAGCACCCGCGATCTCAGCCCCTACGGTCGTGATCGCGGCTTCGCCGGGACGGCCAACTTCCGCCGGCTGTTCGGCATCGAGGAGCTCGGCAGCGTCCTCGCCCACACCGTCGTCTGGGTGGTCGCCGTCGTGCTGATCACCCTGGTGGTTTCGGCGGCGCTGGCGCAATTTCTGGCTCTCGACTTTCCCGGCCGTACCCTGATCCGGCTGGCGATCCTGGTGCCGTGGGCGGCCTCGGTGGTCATGACCACGAGTGTGTTCGCCTATCTGCTGGATCCGGAGGTCGGCCTCGCCAATCGCCTCCTGGTCGATATCGGTGTGCTCGATCGGGGTTTCGGGTTCACCAAAGAGCCGGGATCGGCCTTCGCGGTGGCGATCGCGGTCGCGGTCTTCGTGTCGATCCCGTTCACCACCTATACGATTCTGGCCGGGCTGCAATCGATTCCGGCGGAAGTGGGCGAGGCGGGCCGGGTGGACGGCGCGTCGGCGTGGCAACGTTACCGATATCTGACGCTGCCGCAGCTACGTCCGGCGATCGCGGTCGCCACCGTCGTCAACATCATCAACGTCTTCAATTCGCTGCCGATCCTGCAGGTGCTGACGGGCAGTATCGCCGGATTCTCCGCCGACACCACAACCACGTTGACCTACAAGCTGATTCGGCAGAATCAACAGCTGGCCACCGCCGCCGCGATGAGTGTGCTGAACTTCGCGCTGATCGCCGTGATCATCGCGGTCTACGTGAAACTGGTCCGGCCGACCGCGGAAGCCGGCGCATGACCACCCGCGAACGCGCCGTGCGGAAACCGAAGCGGCACTGGGGACTGACCGCGGCCGGTGTCGTGATCGCGGCGGTGTTTCTCGTCCCGTATCTCGTGATGGTGCTCGGATCGCTGAAACCCCGGTCGGAGATCCTGCGCATTCCGCCGGCCTATCTGCCGGATCGGTGGCGGCCCGCGAACTACGCCGATATGTGGCATACCCCGGAAACGCCGCTGCCGTTCAATATCGTCAGCACCCTGGCCATCTCGGTGCTCGCGACACTGCTCGTGCTGGCCGTGGCCGTGCCGGCCGCGTATTACACTGCGCGACGGCACTTTCCGGGAAGGGCCGCCTTTCTCGGCGCGGTGCTCGTCACTCAGATGCTGCAGCCGACGGTGCTGGTGACGGGCCTGATCCGGGAGTTCTTCGCCGTCGGCATCAACGACACCTGGTTCGCGATGATTCTGGTGAACGCGGCGTTCAACCTCTCGTTCGCGGTGTGGATCCTGCACAGCTTCTTCGCCTCGATTCCGGTGCAGATCGAGGAAGCCGCGCAACTCGACGGACTGTCCCGCCCGCATATTCTGCTGCGAATCAGCCTGCCGCTGGTATGGCCCGGAATTGTCACCGCGACGATTTTCGTCTTCGTCTCCTGCTGGAACGAATTCGCGGCGAGCCTGGTGGTGCTGACCACTCCGGAAAATCAACCGCTCGCGGTGGCGCTGACGAAATTCGTCGGCCAATACGACACCGCCTGGCAATTCGTGTTCGCCATCTCCACCGTCGGCATCGTGCCGGTTGTCGTACTGTTCGCCCTCATCGAGAAGCGGCTGGTCGCGGGCCTGACCGCTGGCAGCGTGAAGTGATCGCCACGACACGCCGGTCCTGGCGACAATCGACTTGACGAATCGCATATACGGCTGCCATTATTGAAGTGGGAAGACACCGATAATGCGGTGTCTCATTCTTGTCGCGCTCTCGACAACCTTCTCTTTGCGGTGTACTTTGGGACCTCCCGCAGCCCGGATGCCCGCCAACTCTCGAAATACGAAACAGCCGTGGACAGTGATGCAATCTGCGCGTCACCGACCATCGGCTCGGCCGAGGCATGTTCGGACGACATCCGGTGCGGATTTGTGCATACAGCCCCTACAGGACAAGCAGATCTCGTGCCGGTCACCCATGTCGTGACCGCGCGCGGTGCTGGAAGGACGCGCCTTGACAATCCCGAAACGACTCTCGTTCGCGAAACTCACCGAGCCCCTGGAAATTCCGGGGCTGCTCGAGGTTCAGACCGATTCGTTCGCCTGGCTGGTCGGAGCGCCCGAGTGGCAACGGCGCGCGGCCGCGCGCGGCAATGACTCGATGGGCGGGCTCGCCGAGGTGCTGGCCGAGGTCAGCCCCATCGAGGACTTCTCCGAAACGATGTCGCTCACACTCTCCGATCCGCGCTTCGAAGAGGTCAAGGCCTCGATCGAGGAGTGCAAGGACAAGGACCTGACCTACGCGGCGCCGTTGTTCGTCACCGCGGAGTTCGTCAACAACAACACCGGTGAGATCAAGTCGCAGACGGTCTTCATGGGTGACTTTCCGATGATGACCGAGAAGGGCACGTTCATCGTCAACGGCACCGAGCGCGTGGTCGTGTCGCAGTTGGTGCGTTCGCCGGGTGTGTATTTCGACGAGTCGATCGACAAGGGCACGGAGAAGACGCTGTACTCGGCGCGGGTGATTCCGTCGCGCGGTGCGTGGCTGGAGTTCGATGTCGACAAACGCGACACCGTGGGTGTGCGGATCGACCGCAAGCGTCGTCAGCCGGTCACCGTCCTGCTCAAAGCGCTGGGCTGGAGCAGCGAACGGATCGCCGAACGCTTCGGATTCTCCGAGATCATGACCACCTCACTGGCCAAGGACAACACCGCCAACACCGACGAGGCGCTGCTCGACATCCACCGCAAGCTGCGTCCGGGCGAGCCGCCGACCAAGGAGTCCGCGCAGAACCTGCTGGAGAACTTGTTCTTCCGGGACAACCGCTACGATCTCGGCGCGGTCGGCCGGTACAAGATCAACAAGAAACTCGGGGTGCACGGGGGCCGCGCGGGTGGTCCGCGCGTGCTGACCGAGGACGACATCGTCACCATCATCGAATACCTGTTGCGTTTGCGCGCAGGCGATTCCACGATGACCGCGGCCGGTGGGCCGGAAGTTCCGGTCGAGGTCGACGATATCGACCACTTCGGCAACCGGCGGGTCCGCACGGTCGGCGAGTTGATCCAGAATCAGATCCGCATCGGGCTCTCGCGGATGGAGCGGGTGGTCCGGGAACGGATGACCACGCAGGACGTCGAGGCCATCACTCCGCAGACCCTGATCAACATCCGTCCGATCACGGCGGCGGTCCGCGAGTTCTTCGGCAGTTCACAGCTGTCGCAGTTCCTGGACGAACGCAATCCACTGGCGAGTCTGACCAACAAGCGCCGACTCTCGGCGCTGGGGCCCGGCGGCCTGAGCCGCGAGCGCGCCGGCCTGGAGGTTCGCGATGTGCACTACAGCCACTACGGCCGGATGTGCCCGATCGAGACGCCCGAAGGGCCGAGTATCGGCCTCATCGGCTACCTCTCGGTGTACGCGCGGGTCAATCCGTTCGGTTTCATCGAGACTCCGTACCGCCGGGTGGTCGACGGCGCCGTCACCGACGAGGTCGACTATCTGACCGCCGACGAGGAGGACCGGCACGTCGTCGCCCAGGCCAATGAACCGCTCGATGCCGGAGGCCGCTTCGTCGCCGCACGAATCCCGGTGCGGCGCAAGAATTCCGAGGTCGAGCTCGTCGATTCGAATCTGATCGACTATATGGATGTCTCCCCCCGCCAGATGGTGTCGGTCGCGACCGCCATGATTCCGTTCCTCGAGCACGACGACGCCAACCGCGCCCTGATGGGTGCGAACATGCAGAAGCAGGCGGTTCCGTTGCTGCGCACCGAAGCTCCGCTGGTCGGCACCGGTATGGAGCGGCGGGCCGCCGTCGACGCCGGAGACCTGATCGTCAACGAGAAATCCGGTGTGGTGGAAGAGGTTTCGGCCGACTACATCACCGTCGCGCACGACGACGGCACTCGTAAGAGCTACCGGCTGCG